>NZ_JBFAWA010000023.1:0-224401 GCF_040680035.1 Nonomuraea sp. NPDC052116
AACCAGAGCAACGTCATCCTCGCCCAGACCACCGACACCACGAAGATCGCGAACTTCAACGGCATGTACACCTACGACGCGATCGCCGGCGCCACCGCGCCCGGCTGGCAGCAGGCCGCCGACTACGCACGCCAGCGCGGGCTCGTGTGGGCCCCGTCCGTCGGCCCCGGCTACCTCGACGCGGTGCCCGGCAACACCACCCCCACCCTCCCCCGGGACAACGGAGCCACCTACGACAAGGAGTGGTCCAACGCCCTGCAGACCAACCCCACCTGGGTGTCCATCACGTCCTTCAACGAGTGGCACGAGGGCAGCGTGATCGAGCCCGCGGTCGCGCGGACGGGCTACCAGAGCTACGAGGGAGCCTACGGACGCACCGGCGCCTCGGCCCAGACCGCCTATCTGGACCGCACCGCGTACTGGGTCGGCCAGTTCGTGGCATCCGGCTGACCCCGGACGCCGTCCGGTCCTGACCTGGCATGAACGAGGGCCCGCCCGGATCCGGGCGGGCCCTGACCGTGCGTGGCCCCCGGGCGCCGGCACACTACGTCTCATCCGGCGGCGGCATCGATCCCCGCACCGCCCGGCAGACTCCTGGTCGCTGCGAGAGAGCGCTCCCTCGTGGGGATGCGGCCCGGCGGCGACGGCTGTCAGGAAGGCCGTGATTCGCCGGTTTTCTCGGGTTCGGGCGAGCCGAGTGGCATCATTCCGTGGGCGAACGCATCGTCCCAGCTCAGATGCGATACGCCCGTCCCGATCCCGCGTAGAGAGCGCTCTCTCACGTGACAATCACGTTTCGCGGGTATTAACCAAGACCTTGACAGTGGTGGGAGAGGCGAGCACTCTCCATCTCAGAGAGCGCTCCCCGAACCAAGACCCCCCACCTTGACGGAGACGCCGTGAGTCCACCCCTCAGTCCGAGTCTGCGACGCGTCGGGACACTCGTCGCCCTCATGATCACGCTGTCGCTGACGGCGGTCCTGCCCGCGGCCGCCGTCGCGGACCCGCTCCTGTCCCAGGGCAAGACCGCCACCGCCTCCTCCACCGAGAACGTGGCCTTCCCCGCCTCGGCGGCCGTCGACGGCGACCCCGGCACCCGCTGGTCCAGCGCCTTCTCCGACCCCCAGTGGATCCAGGTCGACCTCGGCGCCACCGCGTCCATCAGCCAGGTGCAGCTGAGCTGGGAGGCCGCGTACGCCACCGCCTTCCAGGTGCAGGTGTCGGCCGACGCGAACACCTGGACCACCGTCCACTCCACGACCACCGGCACCGGCGGCGACCAGACGCTGAACGTGTCCGGCAACGGCAGGTACGTCCGCGTCCACGGCACCCAGCGCGCCACCCAGTACGGCTACAGCCTCTGGGAGTTCAAGGTCTACGGGACCGCGGGCGGCTCGGGCGGCGGCGAGAGGCTGCTGTCGTACAACAAGCCCGGCGTGGCCTCCAGCTCCCAGAACGACGGGAACTGCTGGGAGTGCACCCCGGCCAGGGCGTTCGACCTCGATCCCGCCAGCAGGTGGGCCACCAGCGCCACCACCGGCTGGGTCGACCCCGGCTGGATCTACGTGGATCTGGGCGCGACCGCGCAGATCAGCAGGGTCGTCCTGCAGTGGGACCCGGCCTACGCCACGTCGTACCAGATCCAGGTGTCGCCCGACGCGAACACCTGGACGACCGTCTACAGCACCACCACCGCCACCGGCTTCAAGCAGACGCTGAACGTCAGCGGCTCGGGCCGGTACGTCCGGATGTACGGCACGAAGCGGGCCGGCCCCTACGGCTACAGCCTGTGGGAGTTCCAGGTGTACGGCACCGGCGGCAACCCCGTCGATCCGCCCGCCCCGCCGAAGGACCCGGCCAACCCGCAGGCCCTGGTGTGGAGCGACGAGTTCAACGGCTCGGCCGGCAGCAAGCCCGACGCCGCCAAGTGGCGCGCCGACCCGGGCACCGGGCCGAACAACGAGCTGGAGTACTACACCAACCACGACAACGCCTCCATGGACGGCCAGGGACACCTGGTCATGGAAGCGCGCAAGCAGGCCACGCCGGGCACGACCTGCCCGACGGACCCGCTGACCGGCAGCGGCACCTGCCAGTACACCTCGGCCAGGATGAACACCGGCACGAAGTTCCACTTCACGTACGGCCGGGTCGAGGCCAGGATCAAGGTGCCCAAGGGCAACGGGTTCTGGCCGGCGTTCTGGATGATGGGGGCCGACTTCCTGACCGGGCGGCCGTGGCCGTACAACGGCGAGGTCGACATCATGGAGGTCCTCGGCAAGGACGTGAAGACGTCCTACTCGACCGTGCACGCGCCCGCGTACAACGGCGGCGGGGGCATCGGCTCGCCGTACACCCTGCCGAACGGCGCGGACTTCTCCGACGACTTCCACGTCTGGGCCGCGAACTGGGACAGCAAGGGCATCGTGTACACGCTCGACGGCAGGACCGTGTTCACGCTGAGCAAGGACCAGGTCGAGCAGACGCGCGGCCCGTGGATCTTCGACCACCCGTTCTACATCATCCTCAACCTGGCGATCGGCGGTGACTGGCCGGGGCCACCCGACGCCGCCACCCCGTTCCCCTCCCGCATGCTCGTCGACTACGTGAGGGTCTACCAATGACAACCAGGAAAACCACACTGCTCGCGCTGTTATCCCTGCTGATCGGCATGATCGCCGTCGCGCCGCGCCCGGCCGAGGCCCGGGTGATCCGGGTGGCGGAGTTCCTCGCCGACTGCCCGTTCAGCCACCGGCTGCCGGACGACCCGATCGTCTTCCCGGGGCTGCCCGGCGCCTCGCACATGCACAGCTTCTTCGGCAGTCGCGTCACGAACGCCTACACACAGCTCTCCGACCTGCAGAACGGCGCCACGAACTGCAACCCGGCCGTCGACAAGTCCTCGTACTGGGTGCCGACCCTCTACCGGGACGGCGCTCCGGTCGAGCCGGCCATCGTCACCTTCTACTACCTGGGCGAAGGGGTGCGGGACGACATCATCGCCACGACGCAGCCGCTGCCGCTGGGGCTGCGGATCGTGGCGGGCAACGCCAAGGCGACCGGCCCCGACGGCTCGTCGAACGCCCGGTGGTCGTGCCTGCACGCCGGACAGGTGCCTCCGTCGAAGGACTTCGTCAACTGCCCGTCGGGGACGATGCTGGAGTCGTACCTGGACTTCCCGCAGTGCTGGAACGGGCGTGACCTTGACTCGGCCGACCACAAGAGCCACATGGCCTATCCGGTGGCCGGCGCCTGTCCCGGCACGCATCCCGTGCCGGTGCCGAAGCTGCGGCAGGTGATCCGGTACCCGGTGAGCGGCGACCCGTCGCACTTCCGGCTGGCGTCGGGGGGCGGGTTCACGATGCACGGCGACTTCTTCAACGCCTGGCCGGCCGCGGAGATGGAGCGACGGGTGCGTGACTGCATCCGTCCGATCGTCAAGTGCGGCGCCGACGGGCGCCCGGTGTAGGTGAGGCCTCCGCTGCCCGGGCGGACCTTCCGGTCCGCCCGGGCCCGATCAGGTGGGACGCCGGTGCTACGGGTTTTCGTGTTCCTGCTGTTGTCCGTCCTGCTGCTCGGGTGCGCCCCGGCTCCGGAGCAGCCCGACAGGGGGTTCCCGGACAAGGGGTTCCCCGGCAAGGGGTTCAACGCCACCGACGTGGCCTGGCTGCAGCTCGCCGACGCCCTGCACGCCCGCGCGCTGCCGCTGCTCGGGCTCGTTCGCGGGCGCTCCGGCAGCCGGGCGCTCGCAGACCTGGCCGCCCGGCTCGGCAGGAAGCACGAGAACGAACGTGCCCGGCTGCGCGCCCTGCTCGCCCGGACGCGCGTCACCGGCGAGAACCCCCACGCCCAGCACGACATGCCGGGCATGCCCACGGCCGACGACGTCCGTACGCTGACGGCCCTGCGGGACGACGCCTTCGACCGGCGGTTCGTCGCGTTGTTCCGGGCGTATCTGGACCAGCTCGTGCTGGTGGCCAAGGGGGAGCAGAGCTCGGGCGGCGCGCCCGAGGCACGCGAGCTGGCGGCCGCTATGGAGCGCGACCACACCGCCGACCTCGCCGAGCTGGAAAGGGCCGTGGCTTGAGATCACGCGGGCACCAGCTGCCACTGCTGGTTGGTCCCGCCGTTGGCCGGCCACTGCACGACGCGGGCTCCGTCGTCCGTCGCGAAGCCGTAGACGTCGGCGAGCAGCCCGGTGGCGCGGCCGGCGATGGTGAAGTAGCCTTCGGCGTTCGGTCTGACGTACCACTGCTGGTTGGTGCCGCCGTTGGCGGACCACTGCTGCAGTTGCAGGCCCGCGGTCGTGTCGCCGCCGTTGACGTCGAGCACTTTCCCGGTGGGTACGTAGGTCAGGGTGTAGGCGTTGCCGGAGCTGGATGTGATTTTCCAGGTGGCGTCTCCGGCCTGCTGAACGACTCCGGCGCCGTCGGCGTTCGAGTTCCCGGCGACGGCCAGCGGCTTGCCGCTGTTGTGGTTGACGATCCGGTAGGCGGTGCCGGACACCGGGGCGTTGGTCGTGACGAACCGGTCGATCGTGGCCCAGGCGTGAGCCGATTGCGGGTTCTTGGTGCCCGTCGCGCGCACCCGGATCGTGTGGGCGCCGGAGGCCAGGCGCGGGCTGGTCCAGACCGCCACGTCGCCCTTCCTGGTGGCCGAGTACTCATCGACCAGGACCTCGGGAGCGTTGTCCACGGTGACACCCGCGATGCCGTGGTCGGGGGCGGTGACCGCGCGGAGCGTGATGCCGGTGCCGGTGAAGTTCAACGTGGCGGTGGCGCCGGTCGTGTCGCTGTAGGAATTGGTCCCGGCGTAGGGGCCGGTTTCGTCGGAGGCGTGGCCCCAGTCACCGCTGTAGGAGACCGCCGGATCGCCGTCGTCGACGGTGGTGGCGTTCCCGCCGAGCGTGAAGTATTCGACGTTGTCGCTGAACGTGGTGCTGCCCGACTTCGTGGTGGTGAGGGTGAGGTAGATCCTGCTGCCGTTGGAAGGCGCCGTGAACGAGATCGGCTGGGTGGTTCGCGAGCCCAGCGGGATCGTCAGGTTCGTGTTTCCGGAGGCGATGACGGTTCCGGTGGGTTGGTCGAGCCGTGCCGTCCAGCCGAAGCCGACGGAGGTGCCGGTGAAGTCGTCGTTGAAGACGGTGACGTTGCGGTTGACGGTGGCGCCGTAGGCGTAGTCGTCGACGACTTCCGGCAGCGGGAAGGACCCGGAGGCATCGGAGATGCCGGAGTCCGACCAGTAGGGCAGGTCGATGGCCGCGATGGGGTTGAAGGCCGCCTGGATCCGCTGGA
This sequence comes from Nonomuraea sp. NPDC052116, assembly GCF_040680035.1. Taxonomy (NCBI): domain Bacteria; kingdom Bacillati; phylum Actinomycetota; class Actinomycetes; order Streptosporangiales; family Streptosporangiaceae; genus Nonomuraea; species Nonomuraea sp. NPDC052116. The sequence continues at coordinate 5,295 of NZ_JBFAWA010000023.1, forward strand.
TCTGGGCGTTGCTCCACGGATCGGGGAGGTTGTCCGTGCCGTAGATGGGGCGGCCGCCCTCTTCCGGCACGAAGTCGGTGGTCTTCACCCCGGGCACGACGCTTGCCCAGCCGGACAGCAGGGTGTAGGGCCGCAGATCGCTGGCGTCCTTGCCGCGCTTGGCGGCGGTGAGGGTGGCGAACCATTCGAAGCCCTGCTTGGTGTTGCACTTGGGCCAGATGAATTCGCCCTCGCCGTCAGGACGGCCCGCCACGGCGGTGACGGTCTCGTTGTAGGCGCCGAGGCCGCCGTTGTAGTGCGGGAAGACGGCGAAGTTCGGATAGTTCATGTTGGGGTAGCGGTCGGGGGACTCGCCGTCCACGCTGACGGGCCTGGTGCCGTCACTGCCGTTGACGGCGGCGTAGAGGTCCTGCTCGAACTGCTCGGTGTCCCCGCTGAGGCTCGGCTCGTTGCTCTGACTCCAGCGGATGACGGACGGGTGGTTGCGGTCGCGCAGGACCAGGGCGCGGGCGTGGCCGACCATGTTGTCGTGGCCGGCCTGGAAGTCCTCGCCGCCGTTGGAACCGCGGATCGCGGTCTCGCCGATGATCATGAGGCCCATCTCGTCGGCGACGTCCAGCATGTAGGGGGTGCCGGGCTCCTGGTGGATCCGCACGACGTTGTAGTTGAGCCGCTGGTAGTTGTCGACCGCCTGGGGCCAGCCGCCGTTGGTCGCGGTCGGCGGCAGGAACCCGGGCAGGGTGCCGTAGGCATCGCCCTTGCCGCCGTTGTCGATGCGGTCGTAGTCGGCGCCCTGAAGGCTGTCGCCGCGCAGGTTCACGCGGACCCCGTTGAGGTAGTAGTACTCGCCGTTCTGGCTGCTCTCGCGGAATCCGAAGCGGTAGGCGGCGTCGCTGGAACGGCCGTCGTCGGTGGTGGCGTGGATCGCCAGGCGGTGCAACTGGGCGCGGTAGCCCGACCGGTACGGGACGTTCGGCCACCAGTAGGAACCGGTGCCGAGGTTCCAGGCGATCGGCCCGGCCGTGACCTTGGCCGTCGAATGCGCGGCCACCGTGACCGTCCGGCTGGGCAGCGCGGGATAGGAGAAGGAACCGCCGTTGTCGGAGGACAGCGAACCGGAAAGGGTGACCGTCCGGGAACTGCCGGTGGCATTCGTCACCCAGACGTCGTAGCCGAAGTTCCGGTCGGCCACCGAGGTGCGGACGAAGGTGTCGCTGACGTACACCGCCGGGTAGACGCGTAAGTGCGCGGACCGGAAGATGCCCTGCGGAACCGCCTCGGACCATTCCGCCGCGTTGGGAACGAGGTATTTGCCGTTGGCCGGGTTCTTCAGCGCTCCTCGGCCCTTCACCGCGACACTGATGGTGTGGGTGGTGCCGGGGGCGGCGTAGGCGCCGATGTCGAAGTTCGACGGGGTGAACGAGGTGGTCTGGGTGGCGACGACGGTGCCGTCCACCGAGAGCGTCGCCTGGTGGTTCACCGCGCCGAACTCGATCCAGGTCGACTGGGGCCGGCCGGTGTCGGGCACGGTGATCGTGCGCGAGTAGACCGCCTCGTTCACGTCCGTGAAGCCCTGCTTGTACCAGCCGCCACCGGGCACGGTGATCGTGGTCGCCGCGCGGCCCGCGGGTGTGAAACTCCAGGTCCCGGCCAGATCCACTGAGGCCAGGGGCGTGTTGCCGGCCGCGAAGGCCGGAGCCGCCGCGGCGATCTGCGCCGCTGCCGGAGCCGCCGCGGCAGAGGACTGGGGACTTGCGACAATGCCGGCAACCAAGATCATACTGGTCGCCAGCGCGATTGAGCGTCCGCGCATGCACTGACTCCTACGGGTTGGGGGGAGAACACGGCACCGCCGACCGATGGGTGCGGCAGCGCGTGTTGGTGGAGGAGGGGTGCTCCGCGGCCAGGAGTGCCACGGTCGCAGGCCGAAGGAGAATTACTCCGATCTGTGTGGATCTATATCGCGACGGCTGTTGCCGGCAAGGCGTATGTGAGCGTTAACATTCCTTGCCCGGCAGTTCCCGCACGTGCTGGACGATCTCGTCGTTTCATCGGCATGAGATCTCTCCTCGCCTTTGTGCTCACGGATGACACGCGCCGGTCTCCGCGGATCCAACGAGCCTCTTGTGCCCCTGGAAGTCCACAGTTGCGTAGATAGACTCACTCGTCAAGGTGGATGCCGAACGCGCTGTCCGGATGGAGGATCATGCGCGTGGTGTGATCAGTTCTGGCCCGATGCGATGGTCTCGAACTGCGCGGCCGCGACGAGGGTGGGCTCGTCGGACAGCAGTGCTTCGCACAGCGGGGCGCTCAGCGCGAAGTCGGGTACGCCCGCGGCGGCCAGCGTCGCGACGTCTTCCCGGCTGCGCAGGCTCGCCGCCAGCACCCGTGTGCCCGAGCCTGACAGGATCCGTTGCATCTGGATCGTCTCGGCCACCCCGTCTCGGCCCCGGTCCGTCATGCGGCCAACGTACGGAGCGATGAAAGCCGCCCCCGCGGCGCCCGCGAGCAGCGCCTGCGTCGCGTGATGGACAGCGGTGACCAGAACCGGCACGTCCTCGTCCGCCAGGACACGCGCGGCGCTCAGTCCCTCCCGCGTGGCGGGGATCTTCACGATCGCCTGCGGCCCGAGTTCGTGGATCGCCCTCCCTGCGGCGAGGATCTCTCCGACGGTCGTACCGAGGGTCTGCATGAAGACCCGCTTCGCACCCGCGGCCGTGGCCCAGGCGAAGACGGCCGGAAGGTCGGCCTGGGACAGCCCGGCGCGGGCGAGCAGCGCCGGATTGGTGGTGACACCCGTGAACAGACCGGTGGCCAGCAGGGGTTCGACGGCCGAGCGTGCCGCGGAGTCGACGTAGAGGGTCATGGGTCCATTCCTTTGCACGAATATGTCGACGGACGAACGCGCCTGTGGCAGGGCCGGCCGTCAGGAGTTGTACGCCCTCACCTGTTCGGCGAGCCGCAGGTAGCGCTCCATCAGCGCGGCCGAGCCACCGGGCCGGGGGGTCACGGTCGCCGCGGGCGGCGGACACCACGCGTCGCGCACGTCCTTGATGTCGGAACCGGAGAGCACCGCGGCCGCCTGGACGCAGGCACCCCGGGCGCTCGCCTCGGGAGCGTCCCGGGTGACCACCGGGCGGCCGAGCACGTCGGCGAGCACCTGCCGGTAGGCGAGGGATCGCGCGCCGCCACCGGCGGCCACGACCTCGCCCGGCGTGGGCACTCCGGCGGCGTTGATGGCCTGGTGCCCGCGCACCAGCCCGAAGATCACGCCTTCGAACGCGCTGAGCGCCACGTCCTCACGTGTCGAGGCGGTCGTGAGACCGGCCATCACCCCCTGCGCGTTCGGCAGGTCCGGGCTGCGTTCGCCGTCCAGATAGGCGACCAGCGTCGGCCGTGCCCGCGCGGGGTCGGCGGCCAGCGCGAGGTCGCCCAGCGTTCGGACGTCCACCCCCAGCAGACGGGCGAAGGTGTCGGTGACCTTGGTCGAGTTCAGCGTGCACACCAGCGGCAGGTAGCCCCCCGCCGCGTCCGCGACGCCGTCCACCCAGCCGGTGGGATCGAAGACCGGGTCGGCGCTCACCGACAGCACCACCCCGGAGGTGCCGAGGCTGTAGGCCACGTCGCCGGTCCGCAGGCCCAGACCGACGGCGCCCAGATGCTGGTCGCCGCCGCCCGGGCCGACCGGCACGCCGGGCCGCAGCCCGAGTTCGGCCGCGACTTCGGGCAGCACCCCGCCCGCCTGCTCGGCCGGGCCGAGCACCCGGGGGACCGCCGCGTCCCAGTCGACCGCCGGCGACACCAGCTCGGCGAGCAGGCCGGTCAGCCACCGGCGCTCGAACGCCGCGTAGTAGCCGGTCCCCGAGGCGTCGGACCGGTCGGTGACGCGCTCGCCGGTGAGCCGGTAGGTCAGCCAGTCGTGCGGCACCAGGACGGTGGCGAGGCGCCGCAGGTTCTCGGGCTCGTGCTCGGCGAGCCAGGCCAGCTTGGTGACGGTGAGTGCGGCGGTCGGGGTCAGGCCGGTCGCGCGTACCCAGTTCCGGGCCCCGTAGCGTGCCACCAGTCCGGCCGCCTGTGGGGCGGACGTCGTGTCGTTCCACAACTTGGCGGGCCGCAGGACCCGGCCGGCGGCGTCGAGGGCCACCAGGCCGTGGCACTGGGCCGTCACGCTGACGGCGTCGATGGACCCCGGCCGTACGTTCGCGTCCTGGCAGGCCAGCTCGAGGGCGGTGGCCAGGGCGCGCCACCAGGCCGCAGGATCCTGTTCGCTGCGCGGCGGGTGCGTCACGGGATGCGGGGCGCGGCCGGTGCCGAGCAGCGCACCTCCGTCGGCATCGCGAAGCTCCACGGTGCAGGACTGCGTCGAGCTGTCGACGCCTGCGACGACGGGCATGGTCAGACCGTGCCCCTCGGAACGTCCCCGGGAACGGTCGTCGCCTCGGCGCCGGTGTCGAAGGTCAGTGCGGGCAGCGGCTCGGGAGCGTCGTCGATCTGCCCCACGGCCCCGGACGGGTGGCTGTGCAGCATCTCCTCCCATCCGTAGCCGCGCAGCCTCATCAGCACGTACGCGAGCGCGTCGCCCCACACCGCCGTGACGAGCGTCGACCCCATGGCGATCACCTCGCCCGGGTCGACGCCGGGCGGGCTCTCCAGCTTGACCACCAGGTCGGCGCGCTTCCCGAGCTCGGAGTCGGCGACCGCGGTCAGGGCGATCACCTGGGCGCCGCGTTCCCGTATGCGCGAGGCCAGGTCGTTGATCTCCGTGGACCCGCCGCCCCGCGAGATCGCGATCAGGATGTCGCCCGCCGTGACTGCCCCCATCGTGCCGTGCAGGGCGTCGGCGGCCTGGATGAACAGCGCCGGGGTGCCGCAGACGGACAGCAGGTGGGCCATCCGCCGGGCCACCGCCCCCGAGGTTCCTGCCCCGGTGACGAACACCTTGCCCTGGCAGTCGTAGAGCAGGCGGGCCGTCTCCACAAAGCTGTCGTCCAGTTGGTCGGCGACGGACAGCACGCCGCCCGCTTCTCGCCGTACGGCGTCGCGGCCCTCGGACAGCACATCATTCGCAGCGGCGGCCATCACTGTTCTCTGTTGCCTTTCTTGTATGCGGTCATGCCGCCCCCCACGCGACCTGCCTGAGTTCGACCAGCGAGAGCTCGGAGGCGAGCCGGCTCTCGCCGTCACATCGCCCGTGCGAGAAGGTCACGACATCATCGGACACGTCGAGGATCTCCTCCTCCTCGCTGGACACGACCACGACGGTCATGCCCTGCTCGGAGGCGAGGTGGCGGAGCAGGCGATGGATCTCGTTCTTCACGCCGATGTCCACGCCCTTGGTCGGCTCGTCCAGGAGCAGCAGGCGGGGCTCCTGCGCCAGCGCGCGTGCCAGGAGGACCTTCTGCTGGTTGCCGCCGGACAGGCTGACGACCGGGGCTGTCCGGTCGCCGCGCACCTGAAGCCGGTCCATGTACCGGGTGGCGCTCCTCGCCATGGCACGGCGGTCCAGCACGCCGTACTTGGTGAATCCGTGCAGCACCGGCAGGACGACGTTCGTCGCGGAGTCGAGGCCCGGGACGATCCCGTCGACCTTGCGCTCCTCGGTGAGGTAGACGACGCCTGCCCGTCGCGCCTGTGACGGATTCCGTGGCCGGTACGGTTTCCCGAACAGCTCGAGCCGCCCGGCGTCGGGCCTTTCCAGCCCGACCAGAGCGCGCAGGAACTCCGTGCGCCCCGACCCGATCAGGCCGTACACGCCGAGGACTCGTCCCGGGTAGGCGTCGAGGGAGACGTCGGAGAGGCCGGGCGCCCGAAGGCCGCGCACCCGGAGGCTCTGCGTGGCCCCGTCGGGCAGCGGCGAGACGGGGCGTCGGCCCTGGGGCCGCCCGTCCGCCAGCTCACCGAGTTCCTCCGCGGAGAGCTGGTCGAACTGCCCGGCCTCGGCCAGGTGCACGGCGGCCTCCTCTCCCGCGATCGCGCGGATGACGTCGGCCCGGTCGATCCGCTCGACCGGCCCCGCGATCCGGACCTGCCCGTTCACCAGGGCCACCACCGAGTCGGCCACCGCGTACAGCTCGTCGAGCTTGTGGTCGACGAGCAGTACACCCAGGCCCGACTCCCTGGTCAGGGTCCTGATCAGTTCGAGCAGGCGGTCGACCTGCTCGCCCTCCAGGCTGGTCGTCGGTTCATCCAGCAGCAGGAAGCGGGCGTCGCGCTCGGTGGCGACCGCGATCTCCAGGAGCTGGCGAGTGGCCACCGGGTAGTGGCCGAGCGGCCGGTCCACGTCGACCCGCAGGCCGAAGCGACCGACCAGGTCGCGGGCCGCCCGGCGCATGCCCTCGCCGTCGAGCGTTCCCGCGCCGCGCCGGCGCTCGCGGCCCAGGAACACGTTCTGGGTGATGGTGAGATTCGGCAGGAGCGACAGCTCCTGGTAGACCGTGGAGATCCCGGCCTTCAGGGCGGCCGCCGGACCGGTCAGCTGGATCGGGTCGCCGTTGACGCTGATCGTGCCCTCGTCCGGCTTGATCGCCCCGGACAGGACCCTGAGCAGGGTGGACTTGCCGGCGCCGTTGTGCCCGACCAGCCCGACGACCTCGCCGGGGCGAACGGCGACGCTGACGCCGGAGAGCACGGGGACACCGGAGTACCGCTTGACGATCTCCTCGGCCCGGAGCCCCTCTCCCGGCCCGTGGGCCGCTCCTCCGGCCGGCGCGGTGGGCCCGCTCATCAACCGACCTCGCCCGGGGCGGGAGTCTGGCCCTTGGTGAACAGCTTGAGCAGGCGCAGGATCTGGGCCTCGGGCTTGGCACCGCCCAGCCAGGCGGAAATCTGCTCGATCACGCGCTTGCCATAGTCCTCGGGCTCCTGCGCCACGCACGCCGGGTAGCCGTCGGTCAGCGGCTCGTCGGCCGCGCAGAAGCCGTAGACCTTGACCTTCTTGCCGCTGCTCTTGACCGCCTGGAGCGCTCCATAGGAGGCGGGTCCTGTGCTGGCGAATATGACGTTCACGTCCGGGTTGCCCTGGAGGAGCTCGGCGGTGGCGGCGAGGCTGTCGTCGGGCTTGACGTTGCCGTCGACCTTGGCCACCACCTTGGCGTTGGCGTCCGCGGCGATGGCGTCCTCGAATCCCTTGTCACGGGCGACGACGGGGCCCTCGTCGGGCTCGGTGATGAAACCGATCTTGAGGGTGGCGTCGGCGCCGAGGTCCTTGAGCACCTGCTCGGCCACCTGCTTGCCGCCCGCGGCGTTGTCGGCGCCGAGGTACTGGACGAAGCTCCCGCCCTGGGCCTTCAGCGCGGCGTCGTCCACGGTGACGTTCACGGTGAACACGGGCACGCCCGCGTCGTTGGCCAGCTTCACGACCGCCGCGGCGGGCTCGGACTTCACGGGGTTGAGCGCGAGCGCGCACGGCTTCTTCTGGAGCATCGCCTGGACCTGGGCGAGCTGGGCCGCGTCGTCGTCGTTGGCGATCTGGACCTCGGTCTTGAAGCCCGCCGCCTGGCCCGCCGTCTCGAAGCCCTTCTTCATGGCCACGTAGTAGGGGTTCGTCAGGTTGGGGAGCGCGACGGCCACGTACTTGGAGGCGCCGGAGCACGCCTCGGGCCGGGGAATGCCGCCCTCCGCCTTTGCCGCGCCGGTCGCGGTGCCCGTGTCGACCACCCCGGTGCTGCACCCGGCGATTGTCAGTGCGGCGAGTGCCGCGCCGGCGGCCAGGGAAAAACGTCGCTGCATGGGGAACTACCTCCGGTTTTCGAGAGAGACAGCGCCTTCGCCGGGCGCGAGGGAATTGAGCGGTTCATGCGCTGCCCCACCCGAAGGACCGGGGCGGCTGAACAGCCGGGAGAAGTCCGAGAGCGAGAACCTGCGACGGTAGGTGTCGAGGCTCACGCCGAGCAGGATGATGACGCCGATGACGAGCGGCTGCCAGAAGCTGTCGACGCCGATGACGTTCATGCCGTTGGACACGGTCGCGATCAGCACCGCGCCGAGGAAGGCGCCGGGGATGGAGCCGATGCCGCCGAACAGGCTGACGCCGCCGACGACGGCCGCCGCGATCGAGAAGAACAGCTCGTTGCCCGAACCGGCGGTGGGGTAGCCGACCATGAGCCGGCTGGTGGTGATGAGCCCGCCGAACGCCGCGCACAGGCCGCTCACCGCGTAGACCAGCATGGTGGTGCGTCCGATGCCGATGCCGGCGAGGCGGCTGGTCTCCGTGTTGCCGCCGACGGCGTAGATGTGCACGCCTGTCGCGGTCCTGCGCAGAAAGAAGGTCAGGACACAGGCGGCCACGATGACCATGACGACCGGCATCGGGATGCCGAGCAGGGCGCCACGGCCGATGACGGCGAACATCGGGTCGGTGACCGACACCGACTTCGCCCCGGTCATGATCTGCGGGATGCTCGCGGCGATGCCGAAAGTGGAGAACGTCACGATGAACGGCGGAAGCTTCATGTAGTGGATGACCGCGCCGTTGAGCAGGCCCACCGTGACTCCTGCGAGAATGGCCACCAGCGCGGCGACCGGCCACCCGGCTCCCGCCTTCATGACGACCGCCGCCAGCATCCCAGTCATGGCGACGTTCGACCCCGTGGACAGGTCGATGCCTCCCGTCAGCAGCACGAAGGTCTGGCCCAGGGCGAGGAAGGCGATCACCGCGCCGTTGAGCAGCAGGATCTGCAGGTTGTCGACGGTCCGGAAGTTCACGGACAGCAGGCTCATGACGAGGGCGACCAGAATCAGGATTCCGAAGATCCCGACCTCGTCCGGCATCCGGCGTGATCTCACAACTGCCCCTCCCGGGTTCGCTCATATGAGCACTAAAGGCGCTCGTTTGTGTACTATAAGGTCCGTCAAAGTCCGCCAACAAGGTGGACGTGGTCGCAGTGAGGTAACGAATGAGCAATTCAGGCGCTCATATGAGCGCGCTGGCCAAGCTGGCTCCCGCCGAACGAAGGCTCATGGCGACCGTCGCGAGGCGTTTCTACATCGATGACGTCTCGAAGGTGGAGATCGCCAAGGAGCTCGGGCTTTCGCGATTCAAGGTCGCCCGGCTCCTTGAGCAGGCCAAGAGCACCGGCATCGTGACCATCACTCTAAGGGACTTCGGATATGTCGATGACGTCATGTCTGCCCAGCTCAGCATGCATATGCGGCTCCGTGAGGCGATCGTCGTGGAAACGCTCGGGACCGACGCGCAGGTGCGCAGCCAGGTCGGCGCCGCCGCCGCGACCCTGCTCACCGACACACTGCACGGGGGCGATGTCCTCGGCATGGCCTGGGGCAGGACCCTGACCGCGATGACCGAGAGCCTCACCTCGCTGCCGCCCGTCGAGGTCGTACAGCTCACCGGGGCCGTCGGCACCGACCTCGCCGAGTCGCCCGTCGAGGTCGTACGCAAGGCCTCGCTCATCGCGGGCGGCAAGGCGCACGCCATCTTCGCGCCGCTGGTCGTGGAGGACGCGGTGACCGCGGCGGCCCTCCGGCGGCAGCCCGACGTCGCGGCCGCCATGCGGTTGTTCGCCCAGGTGACCGTCGCCGTGGTCGCCGTCGGCTCGTGGGATCCGCCGATCTCGCAGCTCCGCGAGGTCATGTCCGAGGCCGACCGCGCCGAGCTCGAGACCAGGGGCGTGCAGGCGGAGGTCGCCGGGATCCTCATCGACCGCCACGGACGCCTCGTCGGGGACGACTTCGCCGAGAGGTGCCTGTCGATCAGCGCCCAGGAGCTCCGGCGGGTACCGCGCGTCATCGCCGTCGCCGCGGGCGCCGACAAGGCCGAGGCCGTGCTCGCCGTGGCGCGCTCCGGGCTGCTGTCCTCCCTGGTCACCGACCGGGCGCTCGCCGAGGTCGTGCTCAGCCGGCCTTTCGACCCTCCCACGAGTGGCTGAGCGCATGCGGATCGCAGGCTCCATGTGGTCGGTCCCCAAGGCAGCACAGGTACGTGAGGCGCACCGGCTGCGCGACGCCGGGCTCGACGTGCTCCACTGGGACACCACAGACGGCATCTTCGCCCGCGAAGGGGGGTTCTCGGCCGAGGAGGCCGCCGCGATGACCACGGAGACCGGGATGCGCGGCGAGGCTCACCTCATGGTGACCGACCCGCTCGCCTGCCTCGACGCGTGGACGGGCTTCTGCGAGCTCGTCATCGTCCACGCCGAGGCGGAGGGGTGGCGGGCGGCGCTCGACCGCATCGAACGGCGCGGTTCCCGCCCCGCGCTGGCCCTGTCCCCGGGCACCCCGGTGACGTCCGTCCCCTCGAACGAGCTGGCCGTTCTCACCATGTCGGTCGTCCCGGGCCAGGGTGGCGCCACGTTCGACGAGTCGGCCCTCGCCACCGTACGGGCGCTCCGGAAGGCCGCCTCCGGAGCTCCCCGCCTGCTGGGGCTCGACGGCGGCGTGACGCGCGAGATCGGCAGTCGCGCCCCGGCCGCGGGCGCCGACTGGCTGGTCAGCGGCACCGATCTGTTCGGCTCCCCAACCCCCCGAGCATGGCTCTCCGACGTACGGGTGGCGTCCCCTCCGGTGGTGTGACAGCCGGCGTCGGCATGGCCGGGCTCCGCGACCGCAGCGCGGGCCCGGTCGTACGAGCGGCCCGTCACGCTCACGGGACCTGCGGCGACCGCCCGGGAGAACCGGCTGACTGATAGGCGTCAGGTCCCGGCCGGTGTGGTCCGCGTCGGGTCGTCGAGGTGGAAGCGCTCGCGGATGTCGGGACGGCTGAGCAGTTTCGCCGGATAGCCGGGGCCGGGCCGGGGCGTGACGTCCTTCCAGGCGAGCGGCTCCCCGCAGCGTGAGCACACGACCTCGGCGTGGAAGTCGTGGCCGCAGGTCTCGTGCCGGGTGAGGACCGGTGGTCCCGCCTCTTCCGACAGCCAGCGGTCGCCCCACCGGGTCATCACCAGGATCACGTCGTAGAACTCGCGTCCCGACTCGGTGAGCAGGTACTCGTGACGCACGGGGAGCGTCTCGTAGACGTGCTTCTCCATCAGGCCGGCGTCGACCAGGCGGCGCAGCCGCTCCGACAACGTGTTGCGGGCGATGCCCAGCTCCCGCTGGAACTCATCGAACCGGCGGATCCCGTAGAACGCCTCGCGGAGGACGAGCGGCGTCCACCAGTCGCCGAGCAGATCCATGGTCCTGGCCACCGAGCAGGGCCAGTTCGCGAACGATGTACGCCTCATGAGGCCATCGTAGGATCCTTCATCAAGACTCAGCTGATAGTGCCTTCCTGCCGCCTGGCAGCTCGACGGGCTCCACTACCTGGTGCCGGAGGGGTGCTCTTCCCCCGGAGGTCGCGCTCACGGGCGGGGGCGGTGCGGGTCGCAGTCCGCCAGCCGCTGCATGATCGCTGCGGCCTCGACCAACGTCCGGCGCTCGTCCGGTGTGGCCACTTGGGCGAGCGCCGCTTCGAGCCACGCTTCCCGCACAGCGTGAAGCGACGCGGCGAGCCCGTGTCCCTCCGCCGTGGCCGAGATCAGGCTCTTACGGCGATCCGAGGGGTCCGGCTCGCTGGTCACCAGTCCCTGCCGCCTCAGGGCACCGACGGTCTCAGCCATCGACTGCGGCCGGACGTGCACGGCCGCGGCCGGCGCGCTGGCAGTCGTCGGCCCGTAATTGCTGATCCGGGCCAGTGTCGTGATCTGCGACCAGGTCCAATCGGCGCTCCCCGAAACGGACTCGGCGCGTAGTCGTGCGCGCAGCCGCGTCATGGCCTGGGCGAGTTCGCGCGCCGTATCACCCGGCGTCGGTGCGCAGGCTGTCGGCGGGGGAGGCGGGTCTGATCCTCATCCCGATGGGCGCGCTCTCCGCGTTCATCTCCCAGCCGATCTCCCGGCGCAATCTCGTCCGCGGACCGCTGCTGCCTTCGGCCGTGTGCATGCTGCTGGGCGGCGTGGCGGTGCTGTTCCTCACCAGCGCCAGTTCGCTGCGCGCGATCGTCGGCGTGACGGCTCTGTCCGGCCTGGCCACCGGCGGAACCTCTGTGGCGAACCAGACCGCGTTCCGTTCCGGTGTCACGGACACCGGGCTGCACGGCATGTCCTGCATCCTCATCGGCGTGGGCGTGCTGGTGCTGCTCATGTCGGTTCTCGACCGGAGGCTCACCGGTCCGGCCCTGTCCACCACGAAATTCGACAACCTTGAAGGAGATATGGCTGCCATGACCACAGCCGTCGCACCGCTGGACCCCGAACGTACCGCTCTGCTGCTGATGGATTTCCAGCCCGCGATCATCAGCGCTCTCCCCGATCACGAGGAGCTGCTCGGCCGCGCCCGAACGGCGCTCGCCTGGGCGCGCGAGCACGGGGTGAAGGTGGTCTTCGTACGGGTCGCGTTCACCGCCGAGGACTACGACGCGATCCCGCGTCACAACAAGGCCTTCGCGGCGGCCGACCAGGACTAGCGACTGTTCGTCCTGTCGGACGCCACCGCCGATCCCGACCCCGAGGTGCACGCGTGCTAGTGACCAAGGTCCTGCCGCACCAGGCGGAGATCATCGAGACCTCCGACCTGCCGCGCCTGTCGGGAAGCGGCACCCGCCCCTGACCGTCGCCCCGACCTCGTCGTCCGGCGTCGATGAGGACGGTGGCATGACGGCACCACCGCCCCCGGCCCTCTGGCGTCGGAGCGGGGCTACTTGAGGGCGCCCGTGACGAGGTCGATCCGCCAGTAGCGCTGCAGCGACAGGAAGAGGGCGATGACCGGGATCACGGACAGCAGCGTGCCGGTGATCACGAGGGAGTAGAGGGCGGCCTCGTTCGCCCCGTGGCGCAGCATGCTGTACAGGCCGACCGTGAGGGGGAACTTGTCGTCGCTCGTCACCATCACGAACGGCAGCAGGAAGTTGTTCCAGATCACGATGAACTGGAGCAGGAAGACGGTGACGAGCCCGGGCCCCATCAGCCGTAGGCCGACCGAGCGGAACAGCCGGAACTCGCTCGCCCCGTCCATCCGCCCCGCCTCCAGCACCGAGTCCGGCACCGACGCGGCCGCGTAGATCCGGCACAGGTAGATGCCGTACGGGTTGAACAGCTGGGGGAGGATGATCGAGGCGTAGCTGTTGTTGAGGCCGACCTTCGACAGCAGGAGGTACTGCGGGATCGCCAGCACGATCTGGGGGAGCAGGACGCCCGCGAGGATGCCGTTGAAGATCAGCCGGCGGCCGTGGAACTCGTACTTGGCGATCGCGTAGCCGGCGCAGGCCGAAACGGCCGAGGCGGCGAGGCCACCGACGGCGGCGTAGAGGAAGCTGTTCAGCATCCAGTGCCAGAAGACGCCGCCCGAGTACGAGGACAGCTCGCGGACGTTGTCGGCCAGGCCGCCGCTCAGTGAGGGCAGGTAGGTCTCCGTCGAGAACAGCTCGGCCGATGACTTGGTGGCCGCGATCACGATCCAGAGCGTGGGCACGACGCAGTAGAGGGCGCCGATCACCAGCGCCGCGGTGGGGAGCACGGCCATCCGGCGCCGGGCCGGGGCCGCGTGTGCGCCGCCCATCCTCCGGCCGGCCGTCACCGCGGTCACCGGTTGCCCTTCCCGGCCAGGTCGGCGCGCGACTGCACCATCCGCGCGGCGGCGAACGACACGATCAGGACGCCCAGGGCGAAGATGATCGAGGTGGCCGCGGCGTGGTAGATGTCCGCGTTGACGAACGCGTCGGTGTAGATCTTCATGAGGGGGACCCAGTCGGAGGAGATGGCGTTGGACAGGGGCTTCAGCGTGTTGGGCTCGTTGAACAGCTGGAGCGCCGCGAGCACGGAGAACAGGGTGCACATGGTGATGGCCGGGAGCACCATCGGCACCTTGATCCGCAGCGCGATCTGCGTCTCCGTGGCCCCGTCGATGCGCGCCGCCTCGTAGACCTCGGGTGGCAGCGCCCGCAGCGCGGTGTAGATGACCACCATGTTGAAGCCGACCCCGCCCCACACGCAGATGTTCGCCACGGAGAGGAACACCTGGGTGGAGCCGAAGAAGTCGAAGTGACGGCCGCCGATCGGGCTGGTCGCGGGCAGGTACATGAAGCCCCACAGGAGCGTGGCGATGACGCCCGGCACCGCGTACGGAAGAAAGATCGACAGCCGGGCGAACCTGACGAGCCGCGCCCGCGGACTGTCCAGCAGCAGGGCGAACAGCAGGGCCAGGCCCACGGTGGCCGGGATCACAATCGCGCCCACGGCGATCATCCGCAGCGTGCTCGTCCACAGGGCCGAGTCGCCCAGGACGCTGCGGTAGTTGCTCAGCCCGGCGAACACCACCGTGCTGGTCGAGCCCAGCAGCCCTCCCGTGACCTTGCGGGCCTGGAAGCTGAGCACGAGGGCGTAGATGCCCGGCGCCAGCACGAACAGCAGGAAGAGCAGCACCGCCGGCAGGGCCAGCAGATACGGGAGCCGGGTCGGCCTGGCCGCCCGCCTCGGGTTGGCAGCAGTAGTCACCATGTCGTCGATCGCCTTACCCGGGCCCTGCCGGCGGAGGAGATGGATGGAGCTGGGCCGGTCGTGCCGACCGGCCCAGCGGCTGTCAGTTGAGGGTGAAGCCGAGCTTCTTCATGTCGGCGACGGTCGCGTCCTGCATCTGGTCGAGCGCCGCGCCGAACGGCTTGCCCGCCTGCAGCGCGGCCCCGAACGAGTCCGTGTAGCTCCTGAACGTCACGGTGACGTCCGGGCCCCACATCGAGAACGAGCGGGCGGACGGCGCAGCCTGCTTGATCACGTCGTAGTAGTCGGCCTGGTTCGGGAGGAACGGCGGGGCCTGCTTCAGCGGGGGGAGCGATCGGCCGGAGGTGGCGGCCGGGTAGATGTTGATGTGTTCGATCTGCGCCGTCAGCGCGGCGTCGTCGGTGTTGAGCCACGCGGCGAACTTCGCGGCCTCTGCCGGGTGGGCGGAGTCCGTCGTGACCGTCGTGGCGGAGCCGCCCCAGATGCCGGTGGTGGCGTCGCCCGCCGTCCACGCCGGGAGCGGGGCGACCGCCCACTTGCCCTTGGTGGCTGGGGCGATCCCGCCGAGCTGGGCCGGGGCCCATGCGCCGGAGATCCAGGTGGCCAGGGTCCCGTCGTTCATCTGCTTGTTCCACTGAGGAGAGAAGGAAGGATTTTTCTGGATAACGCCGCTTTTGACCAGATTCTCCCAGTAGGTGGCGACCTTCTTCGAGGCGGCCCCGTTGATGTCGACGTGCCACGACGTGCCGCTCGTCGTCCACCAGTCCGCTCCGGCCTGCTGGACGAGGCCGGTGAACCAGCCGGGGTTGCCCGCGTCGAAGTTCGTCATGTACGCCTTCGGCGCCTTCTTGTGCAGGTCGGCCGCGGCCTTGGCGTACTCGTCCCACGTGGTGGGGACGCTGATGCCGTACTTCTTGAACACGTCGGTCCGGTAGAACAGCATGAGCGGCGCGACGTCCTGCGGGATGCCGTAGACCTTGCCCTCGAAGCGGGTCGACTTCAGCGTGACGTCGTCGAACTTGCTCACGACGTCCTTGGTGAGGTCGGTGATGTCGCGGACCACGCCGGCGGAGACCAGGGCGGGCAGTGACTGATACTCGACCTTGACGAGGTCGGGGCCGTTCTTGGCCTGGTGCGCCGTGATCGTCTTGCTGACGAGCTCGTCACCGCCCGCCGGGTTGGCCAGCGTCACGTGGATGTCGGGGTGGGCCTGGTTCCAGAGGCTCACCACCTTGTCCATGTTGGGGTCCCAGTCCCAGAACGTCAGGTTCACCGGGCCGGCGGCCGCCGAGGCCGACCCGGGGGCCGGGGCCGTGCCGCTCCCGCCGCCGCAGCCTGCGGCGAGCAGGACGCCCGCCAGCATCACTCCCGTGAACCCTGTATGGCTAGCTTTCATCGCCATTCCTTTGCTTGCATGTGCTCCGGACCGTGGACCCTGAAGGTCCTGGGACAAGGACCGGGGATGCCGTCGTCTCGAGGAGAGGATTCGCCCTGAGAGGCGCGAGGTCAGCGCCAGGGGCTTTATCTAAGACTTAAGGTAAGTCTCTAATCTGTGGCGCGTCAACACATCGGAAACATTTGATACGCGCACGTTTCCTCAGGCTATGACCGACAAGGCCGCAGGATCGACGGCATGGCGCAGGGGCGTGCCGGCGAGGACCCTGGCCACCTCGTCCACGGCCTGTGAGCCCAACCGTACGAGTTCGGTGCCGAGGGAGCCCGCGACATGCGGCGTGAGGATGACGTTCGGCAGCTCCCACAGGGGCGAGCCCGGGGGAGTGATCTCCGGCTCCGTGACGTCGAGGATCGCCCATATCCGCCCCCGGCGAAGCTCGGCCACGAGCGCGTCCTGGTCGACGAGCGACCCGCGCGCCGTGTTGATCAGCGTCGCCCCCGGGCGCATGGCGGCGAGGTGCGCCGCGGTCACCATGCCGCGCGTCCGCTGCGTGGCGGGCGCGTGCAACGAGACGACGTCGGACGCGCGGAACAGCTCGTCCAGGGCGACCCGCCGGGCCCCCAGCGCCACCGCCCCGGCCTCGTCCAGGTACGGATCGCTGATCAGCACCTCCAGGTCGAACGGCCTGAGCAGCTCGGCCACCCGGCGGCCGATCCTCGACGCCCCGACCAGGCCGACGGTCTTGCCGTAGTTGCCGATGCCGGGGAACTCCTCGATCAGGTCAAGCAGGCCGACGGCCGCCCGCCCCGCGCGGTACTCCCTGGCCAGCGCCGGCACGGCCTTGTTGGCCAGCAGGATCACGGCCAGGGTGTACTCCGCGACAGGCACCGCGTTGGCGTCGGCCGCCGAGCTCACGGCGATCCCCCGGTCGAACACGGCCGGGGTGACGTGGGCCTTGACGCTGCCGGCGGCGTGGACCACGGCGACGAGATGCGGCGCGCACGCCAGTGCCTCCTCGTCGAGCACCGGGCTGCCCCAGCCCGTCAGCAGGACCCGGGCGCGGGCGAGGCGTTCGCGCTCCTCGGCCGTGGCGAAGCCGGTGAGCGGCGGCCCGGGATCGCCCCCGGCCACCGCGCGGAGCCGGTCCCCGCACTCTCCCGCGAACAGCCGGGCCGGCAGGCGGGGGGACATGGCGAGGACCACGCCCGGGCCGGCGTTCACCTGGCGGCCCACACCAGGCCGCGCTCGGTGAGCGTGCGTACGGTGGGTGCCGTCAGGTCGGCGGGCCGGTGGCCGATGGCGGAGAAGAAGACCTTCCCCGCGCCCCAGCGGCGGGTCCAGACCACGGGCATGTCGACGGGCTCGCCCCCATGGCCGCCGTTCTCCGGCTCGATGCGGGTGCGGGCCAGCACCGTGCTCAGGGAGTCGGTGAGCATCCAGTACTGCTCGGTGGTGACGTCGAAGTCTCCCAGCCCCGCGACGATCGGATGGACGGCCTGCTCGGGGGCGATGGTCACCCGGTAGTCGAGGAAGTCCGGCGGGTGGTGCAGGAACAGGCCGCCGACCATGCGGAGGTAGTCGAGGCTTTCGTTGAACGTGCCCACGACGCCGCCGTGCCACCCGGCGAACCCGGTGCCGGCGTGGACCGCGGACACCAGGCCGGCCGACTGCTCCTCGGTCAGGCTCCCCATCGACCAGCACTGGACGATCAGATCGGTCGCCGCCAGCAGGTCCCGGTCCTGGTAGACGTCCAGGTCCTCGCTGATGCTGATCGCGAAGCCCGCCTCTGTCAGGGCCGGCAGGAACAACTCCGTCGTCTCGACCGGGGAGTGCCCTTCCCAGCCGCCGCGGACGATGAGCGCGCTGCGTCCGGCGGCGCTCACGCCTGGCCCGCCGGGTCGGCGGTCCACGCCGGGAGGGCGATCGGCGTCCGCTGCACGCCGATCCACTGGCGGCGGGTGAAGCCGGGCATCTGGTTCTCGGCGCCGTGCCGGGCGTGCGCGTCGTTCACGTGCACCTCGCCCGCCCGCAACCGCTCCGCGACCCGCATGCCGCGCATGAGGTCGGCCGTGAAGACGGAGTTCATCAGCATCGGGTAGCCGTTCGTCAGGGCGATGGCCTCCTCCTCGTCGTCCACCACGGTGATGGGGATGACAGGTCCGAAGATCTCCTCGGTGAACGCCGGCATCTCCGGTGTGACCCCGGTCAGCACGGTCGGCCGGTAGAAGAGGCCGTCGTACGTGCCGCCCGTGACGAGCTCGGCCCCCATCGCGACCGAGGGCTCCACGATCTCGCGATGCACCCGGTCCCGCTGCGCGGTGCTGATCAGGGGCCCGAGCTCGACCTCGCCGCTCATCGGGTCGCCCACCCGCAGGGCTTCGACCCGCCGGGTCACGGCCGCGATGTACGCCTCGGCGACGTCCCGAACGACGATGTGGCGGCTGGAGCTGATGCACGTCTGCCCCTGGAACTCCAGGGAGGCGATCATCGCGTGCGACGCGGCCAGGTCCACGTCGGCGTCGTCGAGGACGAGGAACGCGTTGTCGCCGCCGAGCTCCACGCGGACCGGGCGCAGGTCGGGCGCCGCCGCGGCGGCGATGGCCAGGCCCACCGAACGCGAGCCGGTGAAGTCCATCAGGTCGAGACCCGTGTGGGTGGCGAGTGGCCAGCCGGCCTCGGGGCCGTCGCCGGTCACCACGTTGAACACGCCGGGCGGCAGGCCCGCGTGGTCGGCCGCCTCGGCGAGGACCTGTCCGCCGATGATCGGCGACAGCTCGGCGGGCTTGAGCACGATCGTGTTGCCGAAGGCCAGCCCGGGCGCCACCGCGCGCATCGCCAGGTTGAGGGGGTAGTTCCACGGCGTGATCACGCCGATGACGCCGAGCGGCACCACCCGCGACAGCGACAGCTTCCCGGCCTTGTACGGCGGAAGGATCTCGCCCGCGTTCTCGGTCGCCTGGACGGCGGAGATGTCGAGCTGGCGGATGCCCGTCGACACCTCGTCCTCGCCCTTGGCCCGCACGCCACCCGTCTCCCGCATGCTCAGCGTGACGAGCTCCTCGTAGTGCGCGCGCAGGTAGTCGGCCATCTTCTTCAGGTACGAGGCCCGTTCGGGGGCGGCGAGGTCGGCCCATCCCGGCTGGGCCGCGCGCGCCGCGGCGACCGCCAGCTCGACGTCGCGCTGGTCCCCGAGAGCGTAGCCGCCGATGCGGGCGCCGGTGGCCTTCTCCTCCACGTCGCCCACCTTGCCGGACGCCGACGGCCGCCAGGCTCCGTCGATGTAGAGGCGGCTGTCGGCCGGACGAGACGTCATCTGCACTCCGAGGGATCTCCGGTGGCGCACGGCGCCACGGTCATGGGTACTTAGTCCATGACTTAAGTTAAGTCCCTACGGCGATTCGGTCAATGGGGCTGTAGGTCACGGGCTCCTTTGGGCGGGAAGCCGCCGTTGGCGAGGACTTGCATCACCGGCAGCGTGGCCGCCCCCATGGCCACCGCCTCAGGGCCGAGCTCGCCGAGCTTGATGCGCACCTTGCCACGGAGGTAGGGGAGCGCGTGCCGGCCGGCCGTGTCGCGGATGGCGGGCAAGATCGCCGGCCCCAGCGTCGCGCCCGCCCAGCCGGCCAGCACCACGAGATCGGGACTGAGCAGGTTCACCAGATTCGCGATGCCGATGCCCAGATATTTCGCGATCCGGTCGAGGATCTCGGCCTCTGGCCCGGGCGCCGCCCCCCGGGCCACCAGCTCGGCCAGGCGCGTCTCGGTGTCTGCGGACTCGAACGCCCGGGCCTCGGACAGGGTCTGGTAGTCCTCGAGGATCGCCTCCGCGCCGACGTACGCCTCCAGGCACCCCCGCGAGCCGCACCGGCACGGTCGGCCGTCGACGTTGATGACCGTGTGGCCCCACTCGCTGGTCATGCTGGTGGCGTCGCGGAGGGGATCGGCCGCCGTCGTGAACGCGGCCCCCACTCCCACGCCGATCAGCGCGACGACCGCCCGGCTCGACCCGCGCCCCGCGCCCCGCCACATCTCGGCCTTGCCCAGCGTGCGGGCGCAGTTGTCGACGTACAGGGGGACGCTGACGTCACGGCGCAGCAGGTCGCCGAGAGGCGCGGCGGACCAGCCGAGGGTGGGTGCGTAGACCAGCTCGTGGGCGGTCGCCGCCACTCCGGGAACGCCGACGCCGACGCCGAGCAGCTCGGCCGGGTCCAGCCCCACCTCGGAGGTGACCTGATCGATCCCGGCCATGACCAGCCGGGCCACCGCCTCCGGCTCCAGGCCGGTGCCGGCGACGGGATAGGTCGCCGTCGTGATCGTGTCCAGCGTGAAGTCGAAAAGGCCGATCTGAACGTGGGTCTCGCCTATGTCCACGCCGACGACCCGGCCGAAGTCGCCGCGGACGCGGATCAGGGTGCGCGGCCGCCCGCCGTCGGAGCCGACCAGCCCGGCTTCCTCGACGACGCCGTCGTTGATCAGGTCCGAGACGACGTTGCTCACGGTCGCCGAGCTCAGCCCCGACTCCTTGATCAGGTCTTGGCGGCTGAGTGGCCCCTGGACGTACAGGGACGACAGCAGCGTCGAGCGGTTGTGGCGACGCAGGTCGCGTGTTGTCTGCTGCACCGCTCGTTTCACACTGTGGATTCTGCCAGAACGTAGACGGATTAGGCTCGGGCGGGCGGGCTCACCGTGGCCGGGGCACCAAGCGGATCGACCGCTTACGGAGAGCTCCGGCAACAGAGCAACTGATCTTCGCTCCGGACAGGCCCTACCCGACGAGAGACTCGGACACGGCCCATAGCCTTCCGACGTTCTCCCGATCCAGGGCATACGGCGCCACACCGGCGATGGCACCGGCTCGTTCGGTGACCGTCCTGGCCTGTGCGCAGTCCTCGAAGTAGCGGCCGGTGATGCCCTCGACGGTCGGTGAGGCGGCCAGCAGCACCGAGGTCGCGGCGCCCTGCTCGACGGTCTTCCCCGGGGGCAGCGCCAGTCCGGTCGTGTCGATGAAGCCGGTCAGCTGCTCGAGGTCCACGTGCCGGGCCAGCGACGTGCCCGCGATGTTGCCCGGCATCAGCGCGTTGGCGGTGATGCCGTCTCCGGCCCACCGCTCGTGAGCCGATCCGACAGCGGAGGCCGCTCATGTGGCTGGCCGCCGTTCAGGCACCAGCGGACGTCATCGATCGTGAGGTAGGCGACCCGGGCGCGCGGTTGCGCCGTGCGCAGCGCGCCGTAGGCGGCTCGGGCGTAGGTGGACAGGTACGGCGGAACCCCCAGGCCGGAGGGTTCGACGGTGTAGCAGTCCAAGATCAGCAGGGTGGTACGCGATGTCGTGCTCATGTGCACTCCAATCGTCAGCGTGCCCGTGTGGGGTGGGGCTCGACTGCTCCTGGTCCTCGCTCACGGGTAGGTCTTCCCGCTCTTGCGTGGTCGGGTTGCCGGTATGCGGTGTGGGTAAGGAGTATCGCCAGTGCAAGCTGGCCAGCATGACGCTGTTCATCGGAGGTCCTTGGCCTTGGTGAGTTGAGAGTGTGGCATCGGCACCTGCGTGGAGCTGTCCTTGTCTCGTCTCATTGGGTTGCATTCCTCGTACCAGGGCCGGAGCGCTTCTCCACGATGATGCGAGGTTGCGTGGGCAGCTGAAGGCCCGGCGGGGTTCGCCACTGCTTCTGCGCGGCATCGCTCATGAGACGCAGTAACTGCTCGGGGTGCTTGGCCGCGACGAGGATGCCGCCTTCGGCGGAGAAACCCCGGTAGAAGGCGAGCAGGCCACGATCGACGCGGGAGTACATCAGGAGCCAGTCGGGGAAACGTCGTTGGTGCTGACGAACGTATTCGGTCCCGAAAGCGTCGGCAGCCGCGTCGCTCTCGCTGCTCACGAGATCTCTCCAGCCAGGAGGGCGGCGGGGCACTCAGGGATGCGCTGCTGAGGGAGCAACGCCCGCCCGGGCGACGGTGCGAAGCCGGGCGGTAGGACACAGCCGGCCATGGGATCGCCCAGAACCCGATACATCCGGCGAGGTCCACGGAAGTTACGACGCCCATGCAACATGCGCCAGTTGTCGAGCAGGTGGGTTCGGCCGCATCCTGGCCGGATGCGTGACCCTGCTGCGGCCCGGCGGCGTCGCGGCGATCACGGTCCGGCCCTACCGCGTACGCGGCGAGTTGGTTGACCTGCCCGGCCACGTCCACCGCCTGGCCGAGGAGGCCGGGCTGGTGTTCGTGGATCGGATCGTGTGCCTCCTGTGTGGGCTCGGCGAGGGCCGGTTGCTGAATCGGGCGTCGTTCTTCCAGCTCCATGAAGCGCGCAAGGGGTGGGCACGCGGCATGCCGATTCACGCCGTCGCCCATGAGGATCTGCTCGTGTTCCGCCGGTCCGAGATACCGGCGGGTTCACGGAAACTGAAGGATCTTCAGCAGGAACCCAAGGGTTCGTCGGCCGAGCTCGATCCTGGCTCTGCACTGGCAACCGTCCACGAGCCGGAGTAGCCCCGCGTAGCCCCCGGTTCCTGGCCCGGATTCGGGCCGGGCGCTGGGGCGCGGGCGTGGACCTGCGGATTTCGCTTGACGCGGGCCATGGAGGTGGGCGTCGATACCGCCTGCCGCCCGCCCGCCCCGGTACCGGACCCTGAGCCGGGGGCTGTGGCCGCCCGTCGATGAACGGCGGTCACACCCCCGCGCCCGGGGCCGGGCGGGGCCCGGGGTGGGGGCGTAGCGCCCATCACAGCCCGCCGGGAACGCGCGGTCCACGCGACTCGCATGTCCTGTTCATCAATGCTCATGGAGGTGATGCATGACCAGCACAACCCCAATCGGCTACCCGGCACAGGTGACGCCGGAGGTGATCAGTCTGCTCGCGGCCGGGCGGCTGCTCGGCATGGGCCGCACCAAGGCATACCGCCTCGCGAAGGCAGGTGAGTTTCCGTGCCGGGTGCTGCGCATCGGTGGCCGGTACGCGGTGCCGGTGCGCGGGCTGCGGGCGCTACTCGACCACACGAACGAGGGCGGCAGCGAGAGCCGCCCCGCATGCGAGGAAGGATGACCACGATGGCGAAAGACCCGGATAAGGCGGCGAGCAAGGAGCTCAAAGTCGCCAAGGGCACCACGTTCAAGATCTGCAGCTGCATCGACCCCGAGACCGGCAAGAACATCAGCAAGACCTGCCCCAAACTGCGCCGCCCGCACGGAGACGGCCGACAGCGATGGAGCACCACTCACGGCACGTGGGCCTATCAGCTGGAGTTGCCCGCACACGCCGACGGCAAGCGGCGTAGCCCGCTGCGCCGCAGCGGATTCGCCACCCTGGAGGACGCCGAGGCCGAACTGGACCACGCCCGCGGCCTGCTCGCCCTCGACAACGATCCCGCCGTGCGGAGGCAGATCACCAAGCTGATGCTGTCGGTCCTCAAGGACACCAAAACCTGCCCGACACCGAAGAGGTGCGGCGCAAGGTCCGCACCCGCCAAGACCTGAACCGGCACATCACCGTGGCCGAATGGCTGGGGGAGTTCCTGGGGCGCAAGCGCGCGATCGAGGAGACGACGAAACGTTCCTACGAGGCCCATGTCCGCCTCTACCTCAACCCCTACCTGGGCGATATCCGGCTGGACCGGCTCCGGGTCTCCGACATCGCGGGCATGTTCGATGCGATCGAGGAGTTCAACGACATCATCGCCGCCGAGCGAGCCAGCGGCGACCCTGCCCGCGTGGCATCGGTCCGCTATCGGCGTCCGGTCGGCCCGACCACCCTGCATCGCATCCGCGCCACCTTGCGGCACGCGCTGAACGTCGCGATCTGCCAGGACCGGTTGCTGGACTTCAACCCGGCCGCCGTCGTTGAACTGGCTCCCGCCGTACGCCCCAAGCCCGTCATCTGGACCGACGAGAAGGTCACCCAGTGGCGCAAGGACCACGCCAAGCACGCCGACCGGCTCAAGCGAGCTCGCGAAGGCAAGCGAGTCGACCCGATCGCCGCCTACATCGGCGCTCCGCGTCCGTCGCCGGTGATGGTGTGGACCCCCGAACAGACGTCGGCGTTTCTCACCTACGCCCGCCGGGATCGGCTGTTCGCGTTGTATCGGCTGATTGCGGTACGCGGCCTGCGGCGCGGTGAGGGGGTCGGGGTGCGGTGGCCGGACGTCATCTTCGAGCAGTCGCGGATCGGCGTGCATTGGCAGATCACCCAGCTCGGCTGGGATCCGATCCAGGGCACCCCGAAGACCGATGCCAGTGACCGGGAGATCGCGGTGGATGCCGAGACGATGGCCATCCTGAAAGAGCACAAGAAACGTCAGGCCCGGGAACGGCTCGCGGTCGGCGGAGACTGGGCCGAGTCCGGATTCGTGTTCACCGATGAGCTGGGCCGGCCGCTGCACCCACAGCACGTGACCGACCGCTTCTACTGGCTGTGCTATGAAGCTGGTCTGCCGCCGATCCGGTTGCATGACCTGCGCCACGGAGCGGCCACCGCCATGCTCGCCGCCGGGGTGGACATCAAGATTGTGCAGGAAACGCTCGGGCACACCTCGTCGGCGTTCACCCGCGACACCTACACCAGCGTCTACCCCGAAGCCGCCGCCGCGGCAGCCGAGGCGACCGCCGCACTGCTCGCCGCCCAACCTTCCCCGGCACCGTCGTCGGCCTCGCCGGGACGCCGCACCGCCCGGCCCGGAACAGACCCCAAGCCGAGGGCGAACGACACGTCTGGGAAGGTTGAGGGCTCGGTGATCCACCTGCCACGGGCAAGGCGGCCACAGTGACGTCCGGGAGGGGGACCTTCGGGGAGTAGATGTGGCCGGGGAGACAGGTCGGCCGTGGTTCGCTCGGCCGATCTGCCTCCGTGATCTTCCGCACCTGGCCTCTCTATAGGGAGGGGTCCTGCAGGTAAGGGAGGGATGATGCGGCCCCAGGGATGTGGTGCATCCGCGTCTTATCCACAGGGCCTGAGCCCGACAGCAGCACGCAAAAAGAGGGCGTTGCTGCCGGACGTCTTGGTCACGTCGCGGGGGTTCGGCGGCGGCGATCTCAGAAGGCGAGGGATCATCTTCCGATGCGCTCCTGCGAACTGCGGATCGTGCTGATCGTTGCTGAGGGGGCGGCTGACCGAGGCCTTCGTGCGACCCCTTTGAAGGGTGACCGTGGGTGCCAGGCGCTTTCGCAACCGGGCACGTAGGCACCCTGAAGGGATGCAACCCCGCTGCTAACGGG
Source organism: Nonomuraea sp. NPDC052116 (assembly GCF_040680035.1). NCBI lineage: Bacteria > Bacillati > Actinomycetota > Actinomycetes > Streptosporangiales > Streptosporangiaceae > Nonomuraea > Nonomuraea sp. NPDC052116. The sequence goes on from NZ_JBFAWA010000023.1 coordinate 30,321, forward strand.
CGTTCTTGGGATGCCGGGGGTCGGCATCGGGCGTCGTGGTCATGTGGTGCCCGACGGTGTTGCGGCCAGGACGTGGCAGATGCGTTTGGCGGCTGTGGCGGGGTCGGTGACGTCGTTGATGGGCTCGGGCCATGACCACCAAAACAGCCATTGGTCGTCCATCGGGGCGGCGGAGATGATCTCCGACAGGGTGGTGGCTTGGGGGTTGATCACCCGTAGGCACGGTAGCCGTTCGTCCGGGGTGAGCAGGCGGGCGTGCAGGCCGAGATCGTGCAGTAGTTTCTGCAGGTTGGTGAGGTGGGTGACGGCTTGCGCGGCTATGGCGGGGGTAACAGGCTCGGGCATGGTTGGCTCCAAAGGATCGACGGGGGCTGGGAGAGGGGTGGCCTGTTGTTCACGGGGCGGGCGGGTACGGTGGCTGGGGGTGTTCCGGGTGGGCCTGGTTGTGGCTGGCGGCTCGCCGGGTGCGGTAGATCGACCGCAGAGCGGCGGAGAGGTAGCCGATCAGCAGGGCAATGACCAGGACCAGAGAGACCGGCTTGGTCATGCTGGCAGGGGCCAGCAAAGCGAAGACGATGTCGCCGGCGGTTAGGAACACAGCCAACACAATGATCGTCTTCTGGCGAGACATGACAAGGGACTCCATTGGTGAGGAAACTGCGGGGCGGCTACTGGGCTTGAGGGAGGTCGCTGTCGAAACCGCGAGCGGGATGAGCAGCCGGCCAGAGATGCCGGCGGGGTCAGCGCAGAGCAGCCTTATGGCCCTCGGCCCGAGGTCGCGCCTCGCGACGATCACTGCGCCCGGTCAGCGCAGGGACCGGTGGTGACCCAGCCGACGAAACCCGAGGAGAAGGCACCGGGACAAGCAGGACCAGGTGGTGACACTGCACGCAGTGCTCCGGTTCTTCGGTGACAGCAAGCATCCAGGGCGGGATGGGACGGTGATGGGCCCCGGAAGAGCCGGTTAGACGGAGGCGCGGAAGAGTTCTTCGAGCTCTGCCGGGGTAGGGCTGAGGTCGAGGTGGCACCACACGACACGGTGCCCGCTTGCGTGCAGCTGGTGGCTTCCCCACCGCCCGCGCGACAGGCGGTCCACGATCGCTAGCCCCCGCCCCTGCATCGCGTACAGGTTCGACGCTTGCATCGGGATACACGAGGGTGTCGAACAGGCCGACCCAGGATCGGTCACGACCAACCGCAGGAAATCCCGCCCCTGGGACAGTTTGACCTCGATCCCGTCGAGGTCGCTGCCGGGGCCGATTTCGAGAGCAACATGCTTGACGGCGTTGGTAACCAACTCGGATGCCACCAAGACCAAGATTTCCCGGGCTGGATGCTCGGCGCCTGCCCAGGCAGTGACCGCTTCCCGTGCCAGATACGGCGCCCGCTCATCGCGCGCCAGTTGGATAACGCCGAGTTCATGACATTCGGTCATTACGGATATGTAGATCACCGGATTTGCCTCGCTACTTCTCGATCTCCAACTGCGTCCTTCATGCAACGAATGTGAGCATCGTTATCGTCGGCCTCCGCCCACGCTCCAGGCAGAGATTCGGCGCTTGAAACGTGGTGCTCACCAAAGCTGTGCGGGCGGTTCCAGATCGACTGCCGCGAGCCGCAACGCGTCTGGGCTCTGGACTTATCGTGAGCTCGATACCGCCAGAGGTGGCTCATGGCCTCAGCATCGGCGGCGGCGTGGTCGGAAGCATGGGCGATCAGCTCGTGGATGGTCCCTCGCGGCAGGCCGATGACGTCGTGGTTCGTATCGGTCCGAACGGCGGCGACCTGACCGGCCCGACATAGGGCCAGGCCATTCACCGGACCCCATACCTGCCGGACATGAATGCGAATTCACGTAAGCCGCCACCCTGCCGCTTTTGTTCACTTTGTGGCTCTTGTATGCCACGCCGTCTCCGAGATCATCTGTAGGATAGAGGCTTCCGCGCCTCTTGACTCCCAGTGATATCTCCATAGCTTTGCGTCTCGGCAGTAATTTGTGGGACAGTTTTCACCGCCATTCATCCGACAGGTTGTCGCATTCCTGGGTGTCGGATGCGCGGTCGGTGTGGCAATAATCATGGGGAGGTGGAGCATGCCCGCGGCACGCAAACTTGATCCGAACGCGAGCAGGACGGCGGCCTTCGGCGCCGAACTGCGGCGCATGCGTGAAGAGGCGCAGCTCACCCAAGCAGAGCTCGGCCGCCGCGCCGGATACTCATCCAGTCAGATAGGAGCGGTCGAGGTCGGCAAGCGCTCGCCCACCGAACAGTTCCTCAGCGAGTGCGAGAAGGCGCTCGGTTCCGGACTGCGTGAAGTGTGGGCATCGCTGTCACACCATCGCGACACGGCTCCCACCTGGTTCGCCCCCTGGCTTCAGGAGGAAGAACAGGCTCAGTCCCTGCGCACCTGGGAGCCTCTGGTGGTCCCGGGGCTGCTGCAGACGGTCGACTACGCTCGTGCCTTGCTGGAAAGCGAGTCCGGCTACGACAGCGAACGCATCGATGCCCTCGTCGCCACTCGCCTGGCCAGGCAGAAGATCTTGACCCGCACCCATCCTCCTCGCTACCTGGTGGTGCTGGATGAAGGGGTGCTCAGCCGGCCCATCGGCGGCCCCGGAGTCATGCGGGAACAGCTGGAGCGATTGCTGGAAGCGGCGCGAGTCCCGCACATTACCGTGCAGATCTGTCCGCTGGGCGCCAATCCCGGCTTGAGCGGAGGTATCGTCATCGCGCAAGCGCCCAACGGTGTCCGTCACACGGTCTATCTGGAGACCGCTGCCGAGCCCGTCGTGACGAGCTACGCCGAGGTGGTTGAGCTGGTTACCATGAAGCTGGACGCCATCAGGGCGGATGCTCTCCCCCAGAGGGCGTCGGTCGAATTCATCAGGAAGATGGTGGAGAAATGGACCTGACGGCCGAGCTGGAGACAGCGGCCTGGCGCAAGGCGACATGCTCGACCGGAAACGGCGGAAACTGTATCGAAGTCGCACCACTGTCCGGCGGCCGTGTCGGCATTCGCGACACCGAAGCGCCTGACCAGGCCCCCTTCGTCGTTCGACCCGAGGTATGGGCCGCATTCATTGACGGTGCGAAAAAGGGCGAATTCGACTTCTAATCCCCTACCGCGACAACGACGAGGGGCCTCGGCGCCGGCCGAGGTCCCTCGTCATGTCTGAACGACTCAACCGGACTGGCCTACGGCCGATTGAACCACACCGGCTCGGCGCACGTCCGTACCCCCTTGTCGCGCAAGGTCGTGCACACGAAGATCTTCTCAGCGCCGGACGCTCCTCCTTGGACAATCGTGAGGATCATCAGGGCCAGAATGCCGACACCCAGGGCCAGCAGCGCGAACGACACCAGGTAGAGGATCCCGTGCTCGGCGGCGGTCAGCATGGCGAGCAGCCGTCTGTTCTCCGACCTCTGGGCGACCTTGTGTACCGTGACGTCGGCCGGAGACGAAGGTCCGGGCGCACCTGATGTGTCCGGTGGGTTGTTCATGGGCAGTACCTGTGATCGTGCTGTGTGTGCTGGCGACCGTCGTACAGGGTGCCCATACCCCCGGTCCGGCGCGCGCGAATCTCCCGGTCCGGTGCGGTGCCAGCCATCATCTGCCCAGCTCGGACACCCCGCTCGCGGCGCGGTAGACGGCCAGTGTCTCCTCGGGGGTGCGCGCCCAGCCGGGCGATGTCGCTGGATCGGCGGCGCGGGCGACGGCCGCCATCGCAGCCAGCGCAAGGACGTCTGCAGTCGTCGTCTATCGGATCCACCGATCCGACGCTATCGCCCGTGTAGGGAACGCTTGCGGGAGCTCCGCCGACGCCAGAGCTGGGCCTGATCCGTGTTCCGTCGGCGGGCTCGACAGGAACCGTCATCGAGATCACCGCCCACTCAGGAAGGGTACGAATTTCCGGACTGAGCGGTGCTGCGGTGTCCATCGCACAGACTGATGGAAGGCGACTAAGCCCTTGGGCCGTGGCTGCACCTACGATGTGCCCCCCGGTGAGGACGATGAGCCACAGCATGGCACCGTGGCCCGCAGCCACCGCCCCTGCCGCCCGAACCGGCCTGCAGCCTCGTTCGCGATCCCATGCGCCATTCATCCCTTCGCGCGGTGGGCGGCCTTTACCCCCTCGACGGCCCCATGCGCTCTGGTCGCGGGCACCCACTCCGGCCCAGGCGGCGACTTCGGCCGAGTGGTCAGACGTTCTGTTGTTCTGCGAGCCGGTCGCGCTGACGCTGGCCGTAGGCCGCTTTGCGAACGGTCCCGTCGTCCTCGAGCCCGGAGCCGAAGGCGCCGCCCACCATCGCGCTGGAGGTCAGGAACCAGGCCAGCGCCAGGTAGTCGGTGACGCCCCATCGATGGTTCAGCGTCTCCGAGAGCAGGGCAGGTACCAGCACAAGCGCGCCGACCCCGGTGAGAACCACGAACAGCACCGCGTAAAGGCAGAGCACGCCCAGTGTGATGGTGATCAGGGTGACGGTGTTGTAGAGGTGGGCACGGGCCTTGGGCACCCTGCCGTCGGGACGCTCCCACAACTCGTGGTCGACGATGATCCATGCGGCGAGAGCGAGGATGGACAGCACCATGATCAGCGACTGCCGCCAGGTGTCCAGCGCGGTGGAGAGCTTCCAGGCGGTGTCGTTGATCACGCCGAACGCGGCGGTGGCGAACACGCCCGCCAGCGCCCGTGACAACGAGGTGAACAGCCGCCATGGGCGGTTGGCCCGCACCATGCCGGCGAGTAGGCGCGCCCGCCCGCGCAGGCCGGGCATGACGTAGCGATCGGGGACGACCCGGCCGGGCTCGGTGTCTCCTTCCACCCTACGGCCGATCGCAGGGAGGCGGTCACAGCCGGTGGGCGGGAGGACGAGCAGGCCGACGACGTTCACCACGGCCTCCAAGGTCCGGCCGACCAGGTGAAAGGTGCCGAGGGCGGGCAACGACAGCAGGGCGACGCGGTCGCCGGTGCTGACCTCCGCGCTCACCGCGTCCAGGCCCAGCCGGCGAGGGAGGTCGGTGAGGAATATCCCGACGTCCCAGCCGGACTCGGGCAGGTGCGGACGGACAGCGGTGAGCATGGCTGAGATGTCGACCTGCTCTTCCGCCGCCAGGGGAGCGGTGTACGCGCACACCTGCCAGTCGAAGCCCGGGCCGAGCCGCTCCCGCAACCGGCCGGGCAGGTCGCGCGCCACCCTCACAGCCAGCTCGGTGGGCAGGTCAGGATCGGCGACCAGGGCGATACGCATGTCCAGGCCCTACCCCGAGCGGATCGCCCTGACCAGGAGTTACTGGCCCAGGCCGGTGACGAGATTGATGGCCACGGCCAGGATGCCGGTGCTGAAGAAGTAGGACAGCAGGGCGTGCGCGAGGGCGACCTTGCGGATATGCGTGCTGACCACACGGTTGTCGGTGACACCGAAGGTCACGCCGATCGTGAACGCGAGGTAGGCGAAGTCGCTGTACGCCGGCGGATCCTCCTGCCCGAAGTCGATGCCGCCGTCCTCGTCCACGTAGTAGAGCCTGGCGTACTTGAAGGCGAACACCGTGTTCACCAGGCCCCACGACACGACGACCGTCACCATGCTCAGGATGACCAGGGCCGTCGTCAGCGGGGTGTGACTGGCGGTGCGGACCAGGGCGAGCGCGACCGCCCCCAGGCTGGCCACCGCGCCGATCAGAACGCCGGTGTCGGTGGAGCGAGCGTCGCCCTCCTCTTGGGCCAACCGCTTGGTGTCATGGTGATCCTTGGGCCAGCTGATCAGCCACACCCAGACCAGGCCCACCGTCGCGGCCACACCCCAGCCGAGCAGCGGCGACAACTCCGGGACCCCCAGCCGCCAGGCACCGGCCGCCATGACGACCCCGGCCCCCAGCGATGTCAGCACGCGCCTCACCGACATGACGCGCTTCCCCGCGCGTCCCCTGGACCCAGACCTCACCGCTCCAACATCCCATCGAGCCCCCGCAGCCAAGGTACCCCGGCCGATGTAGTCGCCAATCGGAGTTCAGGCTGGCGATCAGGGCAGGATCGAGGCCAGGTCCTTCGGCATGGTGGACTTCACGTCCTCCCACTCACCGTCGGTAATGTGCCTCTTGAGTGCTTGCAAAACCTTTTTGACCAGGTCCTCCTCGCTCTCCTGGAGGTCGAAGGCCAGTTCGCCGCAGACGCGGTGGAGGAACTCCTCGCGATCGGCCTTGACCGGCACGGTGCTCGGCCGCCAGCCGTCGTAGTAGACCCCGCGGATCAGCAGCGGCAACTGGGCGGCGAGGTGGGCGCTCTCGTCCACGGTCAGCCGGTCGCGCAGGGCGTGCAGCACGGCGCGCAGGGCGGCGTAGGACTGGTTGCGGTGCTCGGGAGTCCAGCCGTGCGCCTCCTCGATCTCTCGCAGCACGCGGTTCGTTTTGTCGACCGTACGGTTGAACGGCGCATAACCGGTCTCCGCCATCTCCTTCACCCCTTCCTTACATCCTTGGGCATGCCTCGGCTCAAGGCTCGGCGCGGCGGACGGGAGGTCACATCCCCCAGCCGGGTAGTGGTCCCCCGCGGGTGTGAAAGATCTTGGCGGGCTTGGGATTCACCGTTCCCCGTCGTGGCAGGCGGCCATGGGGGGACAGCATGCGGGGACGCGATCGGGAGTGGCGTCAGGTCGATGGCCTGCTGCGGGTGTTGCTGCGAGGTGCGGGCGGGACGCTGCTGGTGGACGGAGAACCCGGATCGGGGAAGAGCCGGCTGCTGGCCGAAGCCGTCGCCGAGGCCTCTGAACGCGGCATCGGGGTTGTCCACGGCAGGGTGGAGGAGCTGGGCGAGGTCGCCCCGTGCGGCATGTTGCTGGAGGCCCTCGATCTGCGCTCTGAGCCGGAAGCGGGCGACACCGCCGCCCGTTTCGGTCCGCCGGTCCTGGAGCGGCTGCGGGCAGGGTTCGAGCAGCTGGCCACGTCACCGGTGCTGGCCGCGCTCGACGACCTGCAACGGGCGGACCCGGTGACGCTGAGGACGTTGCACAGCCTGCACGACCGGCTGGCCAACTGGCCCATCGGCTGGATGATGAGCCGCTCGACAGTGCTGGACGGGGGCCAGGCCGTGTCGCTGTTCGACATCCTGGAGCGGGAGGGGGCCGACAGGGTGACGCTCGCGCCGCTGTCACCGGACGCGGTCGCGGCGCTGACGCAGGACACGCTCGGGCGGTCGCCGGACCCGGCGACGCGGGCGCTGGCGGCGGCCGCCGGAGGCAATCCGCTGCTGATCACCGAGCTGTTCGCGGGGCTGCGCGAGGAAGGGCTGCTGGGGGACGCGGCGCGGGCCCACATGCCCGACCGGCTGCGGATGGTGGTGCGGCGCTGGATCGACACGCTGAGCGCGGAGGCCAGGAGCCTGATGGAGACGATCGCAGTGCTGGGCCGTTCGTTGTCGCTGGAGCACGCCGCGTCGCTGCTGGACACCACGCCCGCCGCGCTGCTCCCGATGACGGAGGAGGCCACGGCCGCGGGCATCCTCCTCGTGAGCGAGCACGGCCTCGCCTTCCGTCACGAACTCGTCGGGAACGTCGTCGCCGCGGGCATCCCCTCATCGGTGCGGCAGACCCTGCTCGACCAGTCCGGCGTTCTCATGGGCTCTGAGCGGCCGGGGTCGGCTGGCCTGCTCACCGGCCCGGCCTTCTCCGACATAGACGCGGCGGTCGCCAGTGGCCGGCTGGACGAGGCCGAGCAGATGGTGCGTGGCCGCCTCGCCGAGCACGGCTCCGTGTACGGGGTGGCCGAACTGCGCTGCCTGCTCGCGGACACCATGTACCTGACGGGCCGGGGTGAGGAGGCGATCCGCGAGGCCGAGACGGTGCTGGCGGTGCCGGGCCTCCCCCGCCACGTACGCGAGCGGGCGACCCTCGTGCATCTGTACGCCACGGTGCGCCTGCGGGAGGACGCCGGCTCGCGGTCGTTCGCGCAGGAGGTCATCGACGGAACGGATCGATACGGTCCCGCGGCCAGGACCGCCGCGCTGGTCGCCCTGGCCACCGCCGAGCGGCACGAGGGCAGGCTCACGGCCGCGCTGGCCCTGGCGGAGAGCGCCGGACGGCTGGCCGCCGCCGAGGCGCCCGAGGACCGCCGCTACGAGGCCTGCCTGGCCACCGTCGCCGTGCTCGTCGACATCCACCGGCTGGACGAGGCACGGACGATGCTCCGCCAGGCACGCAAGGACATGTTCGGCCACGGTCATCTGGCCTGGGCGGCGGACGCCGCGGCGCTGGAGGCCCGCCTGGAGCTGCTCGCGGGCCGTTTCGATGACGCGGTCACCCAGGCGAATAGGGCCCTGGACCTGGCCGGTGCGCTCATCACGCCGCTTTCGGCTGCGGCGGCCCGCGCCGTGCTCGCCGCAGTCGCGCTGCGGCGCGGCGACCTGCAGGGGGTGGCGCATCACGTCGCGGAACAGCCCGGGGGCACGGCCGAGGCTCGTTTCCGGCACGCCTTGCTGTCCGCGCAGCTCGCGGAGGCACGAGACGGGCCGCGCAGCGCTATGCCCCTGCTCGCAGAGCTGCCCCGCCCGCTGCTGCTCAGCATGGAGCCCGCCGCCGGCCCCTGGATGGTCCGGCTCGCCCTGGCCGCCGGCGACCGGGCGGCGGCCGAGCACGTAGTGGCCGCCGTCGAGGCCCTCGGCCGGGCCAACCATGAGTTTCCCACGCTTGCCGCCGCCGCGGCGCATGCCAGGGGCCTGCTCGACGGGGATCGCGACGCGCTGGCCCTGGCCGCCGGGCGGACCGAGGACGTGTGGGCGCGGGCCTCCGCCGAGGAGGATCTCGGCATGCTGCTCTCCACCGCCGGGCAGCGCGTGGCGGCGGCCGAGAGCCTGGACCGCGCCTTGGCCCTGTATCACGACATCGGCGCCCTGCGGGACTCCGCGCGCATCCGCCAGAGACTGCGCGGAATGGGGGTACGCCACCGCCACTGGAGCTACGCCGAACGCCCGGTCTCCGGCTGGGACAGCCTGACCGAGACCGAGCACGCCATCTCGTTGCTTGCGGCGGACGGATGGACCAACCCGCAGATAGCCGAACAGATGTTCATCAGTGTGCACACGGTCGCGTTCCACCTGAGGCACGTCTTCCGCAAGCTGAGCATCAGATCCCGGGTCGAGCTCGCGCGGCTCGCGGCGGAGCAGTCGAGGGACGCCTCGCCCGGCGGCGGCCGCGGCGCACGGGTCGCACGGAGTCGCGGCGATGACTACTCGGCTGGGGGATGTGCCCGCGAGACGCCTGGGCCAGGTTCGGAAATGTAGGTCGTCATATTTTTCGGCCTATTCAGGAACCCATCCAGGAGGTCCAGATGGCGCTGCTCGCAGTACGTCGCAGGGGCGGCGAGATGTTCCCCGCCCGCGAGATCGAAGACACCTACGACAGGCTCGGACAGCTCATGAACGCGGCTCTGGGCGAGGCTCTGGGCGCTCTTCCCGGCGATGGCGGCATGGGGGCTTGGGTGCCCATGGCGGACGTGTCGGAGACTGAAGACTCCTACATCGTGGAGATCGATGTCCCCGGAGCGCGCAAGGACCAGATCGACGTCCAGCTGTCCGAGCGCGAGCTGATCGTCACCGGGCAGGTCGAGGAGCAGGAGCGTCAGCGCCGGCACCGCAAGATGCGCAGGACCGGCCAGTTCGAGCTGCGCACGACGCTCCCGGGAGACGTCGACGCCGACCGCGTGGAGGCTCACCTGTCCGACGGTGTGCTGACCATCACCGTGCCCAAGGCGCAGGCCGCCAAGCCCAAGCACATCGAGGTTTCCGCCTGAGGCGGGGAGAGGAGGAGTCGTGCCCGTCGCGTCGTCAGGCCCCGCCACCACCAACCGGGAACCGATCGGGAGCTACCGCAGCTACGAGGAGGCGCAGAAAGTCGTCGACTACCTGGCCGACCATGGATTCCCCGTGCAGGGGACATTGATCGTCGGCGCCGGGCTGCGCTCGGTGGAGCGGGTTATCGCGCGGATGACTCTTCTGCGCGCGGCCGCATGGGGCGCGGCCGCCGGAGCCTGGTTCGGGCTGCTCATCGGTCTGTTCCTGGCGATTTTCTCGGTCACGGCCGCGGCAGCGTTGCCTCTGGTGCTCTGGGGGCTGGTGTGGGGCGCGGTGGCGGGATCGATCTTCGGGCTGGTCTCGCACGCCGTCCAGGGCGGCCGGCGGGACTTCGTCTCCGAGAGCACCCTCGTGGCCGACAAGTACGAGGTTCTCGTCGATTCGGAACACGTGGCCAGGGCCCATGAGCTGCTCCGGGCGATGAGTGGATAGCAGTACGAGGGAGCGAGTAATGGCGAAAGCAGTCGGCATCGATCTCGGCACCACGAACTCGGTGATCGCCGCCACGGTGGACGGCCATCCCACGGTGTTGCCCAACGCGGAGGGTTCGCGGACGACGCCGTCCGTGGTGGCCTTCACCGATCAGGGCGAACGGCTGGTAGGCCAGATGGCCCGCCGCCAGGCCATATTGAACCCGAAGGGAACGATCTATTCGTCGAAACGATTCATCGGCCGCCGCTTCGACGAGGTCAAGAGCGAGATCCACGCGGTCTCCTTCGACGTGGTCGAGGGACCCCAGGGAGCTGTGCGCTTCCAGGTCGGCGACAAGCAGTACGCGCCGGAGGAGGTCTCCGGCCTCGTCCTGCGGAAGCTGGCCGCCGATGCGGCGAAATACCTCGGTGAGAAGGTGACCGAGGCGGTCATCACCGTTCCGGCGTACTTCAATGACGCCCAGCGCCAGGCGACCAAGGATGCGGGGCGGATCGCGGGGCTCGAGGTCCTGCGGATCATCAACGAGCCGACGGCGGCGGCGCTCGCGTACGGGCTGGACAAGAAGACGAACGAGACCGTGCTGGTGTTCGACCTGGGCGGCGGCACCTTCGACGTCAGCATCCTGGATATCGGCGAAGGCGTGGTCGAGGTCCGCGCGACCTCCGGCGATGGCCACCTCGGCGGCGACGACTTCGACCGCAGGATCGTCGACCACCTGGCCGACGAGTTCCAGCGGGACCAGGGCATCGACCTGCGCAACGACCCGCAGGCCCTGCAGCGGCTCTTCGAGGCGGCCGAGAAGGCCAAGGTGGAGCTCTCGGAGGTCACCCAGACCACGATCAGCCTGCCGTTCATCACGGCGGACGCCTCGGGGCCGAAGCACCTCAACACCACGCTCATGCGCTCCACGTTCGAGCAGATCACCGCCGACTTGGTCGAGCGTTGCATCGCCCCCGTCAAGCAGGCGATGGAGGACGCGAAGCTCAGGCCCGTGGACGTCGACGAGGTGATCCTCGTCGGCGGGGCGACCCGGATGCCCGCCGTGCAGAATCTCGTGCGCCGGCTCACCGAGGGCAAGGAGCCCAACATGACGGTGAACCCGGACGAGGTCGTCGCGATCGGCGCGGCTGTCCAGGCGGGGATCATCAAGGGCGAGGTGCAGGACGTCGTCCTGCTCGATGTCACGCCTCTGTCGCTGGGCGTCGAGACGCTCGGCGGGCTCATGACCAAGGTGATCGAGCGCAACACGACCATTCCCGCGCGCCGTACCGAGGTCTTCAGCACGGCCGAGGACAACCAGAACGCCGTCGACATCGTCATCCTGCAGGGCGAGCGTGAGCGCGCCGCCGACAACCGGGTGCTCGGGCGCTTCCGGCTGGAGAACATCCGGCCCGCGCCGCGGGGGGTGCCGCAGATCGAGGTCACCTTCGACATCGACGCCAACGGCATACTCAACGTCTCGGCACGGGACAAGGACACCGGCGCCGAGCAGCGGATCACCATCAGCGAGAGCTCCAACCTGGACAAGTCGGAGATCGAGCGGATGGTCGCCGACGCCGAGCGGCACCGTACGGAGGACGTCAGGCTCCGCGAGACCATAGACGCGCGCAACGAGCTGGACTCGGTCGCGTACCAGGTGGAGCGCCGGATGGAGGAGCTGGGCGACGCGGTTCCCGTGCACGAGAAGGCGAGGGCCGGGCAGCTCGTGGAGGAGGCCCGGCAGGCGATCAAGGAAGAGGCGCCGATCGACCGGCTGCGCACACTCAGCGGCGAGCTGCAGCAGGTCTATCACAGCCTCGGAGCCGCCGCGGGCGGCGGGCCCAGCGTGCCGCCGCAGGACAGGACGGAAGGTGCCCCTGGCGGTGAGGAGGACGTGATCGACGCCGAGTTCACGACGTCGGAGCCCGAGTGACATGAACGAGCACACACCCCAGGCCCAGGCCGGCGCGCAGGGTGAGGAAGCCATCTCGCCCGCGGAGACCGACGCGAAGCTCGCGGAGCTGGAGGACCGCTGGCTGCGTGCCGTCGCCGACCTGGACAACCTGCGCAAGCGCATCTCCCGCGACGCCGAGCGGATCAGGGCGGAGGAACGGGCGAGGGTGGCGGCCGAGTGGCTGCCCATCCTGGACAACCTGGAGCTCGCGCTGAGCCACGCGGGCGACGGCGGCGCGGACGCGGTACTCGACGGGATACGGGCCGTGCGTGACCAGGCTGTCGCCCTCCTGGCCAAGCTCGGCTACCCCCGCCATGACGAGGCGGGCGTGCCCTTCGATCCCGCCCGCCACGAGGCGGTGGCCACCGTCGAGCGGGCCGATGCCGACCCGGGCACTGTGGTGGAGGTGCTCCGTCCCGGCTACGGCGATGCCGAGCGGCAGCTCAGGCCGGCGATCGTGGCCGTCGCGAAGAAGGTGGAGTGATGGCCCCACGGCGCGACTACTACGAGGTGCTCGGCGTGGGCAGGAACGCCGACGCCGACGAGATCCAGCGGGCCTACCGCAAGCTCGTGCGCGCCTATCACCCTGATGTCAACAAGGATCCCGGCGCCGAGGACAAGTTCAAGGAGATCTCGGAGGCGTACTCCGTGCTCTCCGATCCCGAGACGCGCCGCCGCTACGACGCGTTCGGGCACGATTTCCGCCAGGTGCCGCCCGATGTGGACCCCGCCGAGTGGGCCCGCGCCCGTGCGGGCGCCGGCGCGCGGGCCGGCGCGGGCGGCCAGTGGCGCCAGGCCCGGCCCGGGGACTTCGACTTCGGCGAGGGAGTCGACCTGGAGGACCTGCTCGGCGGCATGTTCGGGGGCCGGGGCAGACGGCACTGGGGCCCCGTGCCCGGTGCCGACCAGGAGGCGGAGCTGACGCTTTCCGTTGAGGAGGCCTACCACGGCGGGCGGCGCACCATCACGCTACCCGGCGGGAGGCGACTGGAGGTCAACATCCCACCCGGGGTCACCAACGGTCAGCGGATCAGGCTGGCCGGCCAGGGCGGGCATGGAAGCGACGGAGCGCCGGCCGGCGACCTCCTCCTGATCACGCGAATCGCCCCCCATCCCCGCTACCGCGTGGAGGGCCGCGACATCCACGCCTCGCTGCCTCTCGCTCCGTGGGAGGCGGCGCTGGGCGCCACGGTCGCGGTGGACACCCCGGGCGGCGAGGCGAAGGTGAAGGTGCCGCCGGGCACGTCCTCGGGCCGCCGCCTGCGGTTGAAGGGCCGCGGTATGCCAAATCCGCGCGGAGCGCCCGGCGCCTTCTTCGCCGAGGTCCGGATCATGGTGCCGGCCAGGCTCACGGACGAGGAGCGGCGCCTGTTCGAGCAGCTCGCCGCCGTCTCTCACTTCGACCCGAGGGGGCGTTCATGACGTACGCGATCGTCCGCCCGATCCGGCTCGACCTGGACTCCTACGCGCGGGCCACGGGCCTGCACCCGCAGGCCGTGCGCCGGCTGGTGACGCTCGGCCTGCTGGAGCCGACCAGGAACGCCAGGGGGGAGTTGTGCTTCGCCCCCTCCCAGGTGGCGACCGCGGCCCGGATCCAGCGGCTGCACGAGGGACTGTCCATCAACTACGCCGCGATCGGCGTGGTGATCGATCTCCTCGACCGGATCGAGGAGCTGGAGGCCGCCCTGCGCGGCCTCTCACGACGTTAGGGGGCTGGAGTGGACCCGAACAGGATGACGCAGAAGTCGCAGGAAGCCCTGCACGACGCCCAGACCAAGGCCCTGCGCTTCGGCCACACCGAGGTCGACGGCGAGCATCTCCTGATGGCCCTGCTCGACCAGCCGGAAGGTCTGGCACCCAGGCTGGTGGAGCAGGCCGGAGCCGATCCGCGGCGCCTGCACGCCGACCTGGAGGCCGAGTTGTCGCGGCGGCCCAAGGTCAGCGGGCCGGGCGCGGCGCCGGGCCAGGTGTTCGTCACCCAGCGCCTGTCGCGGCTGCTCGACGCCGCCGACCGGGAGGCGAGCCGGCTGAAGGACGAGTACATCTCTGTTGAGCACCTGCTGCTGGCCCTGATCGAGGAAGGACCCACGACCGTGTCCGGTCGGCTGCTGCACGAGCAGGGGCTGACCAGGGACCGGTTCCTGGAGGCGCTCACCTCCGTACGCGGTCACCAGCGCGTCACCTCGGCCATGCCCGAGGTCGCGTACGAGGCGCTGGAGAAGTACGGACGCGACCTGGTCGCCGATGCTCGGGCGGACAAGCTCGACCCGGTGATCGGCCGGGACACGGAGATCCGGCGGGTGATCCAGATCCTCTCCCGCAAGACCAAGAACAACCCGGTGCTGATCGGCGATCCCGGCGTCGGCAAGACGGCCGTCGTCGAAGGGCTCGCCCAGCGCATCGCCAACGGCGACGTCCCCGAGGGGCTGCACGACAAGACCGTCTTCAACCTGGACATGGGCGCGCTCGTGGCGGGCGCCAAGTACCGCGGGGAGTTCGAGGAACGCCTCAAGGCCGTGCTGAACGAGGTGAAGGCGGCGGAGGGCCGAATCCTGCTGTTCGTGGACGAGATGCACACGGTGGTGGGAGCCGGGGCGACCGAGGGAGCCATGGACGCGGGCAACATGCTCAAGCCGATGCTGGCCCGCGGCGAGCTGCACATGATCGGCGCGACCACGGTCGAGGAGTATCGCCTGCACATCGAGAAGGACGCCGCCCTGGAGCGCAGGTTCCAGCCGGTGCTGATCGACGAGCCCTCGGTCGAGGACACCATCTCGATCCTGCGTGGCCTGCGCGAGCGGCTGGAGGTCTTTCACGGCGTGAAGATCCAGGACAGCGCTCTCGTCGCCGCGGTGACGCTGAGCCACCGCTACATCTCCGACCGGTTCCTGCCCGACAAGGCGATCGACCTGGTCGACGAGGCGTGCGCGATGATCAGGACCGAGATCGACTCCATGCCGGCCGAGCTGGACGCCCTGACCAGGCGGGTGCGGCGGCTGGAGATCGAGGAGGCCGCCCTGGAGAAGGAGGAGGACCCGGCCAGCCGGGCCAGGCTCGCCGAGTTGCGCACGGAGCTCTCCGCCCTGCGTTCCGAGGCCGACGCGATGCGGGCGCAGTGGGAGGCCGAGCGCTCGGCCCTGCGCAAGGTCCAGAGCCTGCGGCAGGAGATCGAGCACGTACGGCGGGAGGCCGAGCAGGCCGAACGCGACTACGACCTCAACCGTGCCGCCGAGCTTCGCCACGGCAAGCTCCCCGAGCTGGAGCGCCGACTGCGCGCCGAGGAGGAGCGGCTGAGCAGCCGGCAGCACGGGCAGCGGCTGCTGCGCGAGGTGGTGACCGAGAACGAGATCGCGGACATCGTCTCGCGCTGGACCGGCATTCCCGTGTCCCGGCTGCAGGAGGCCGAGCGGGACAAGCTGCTCAAGCTCGACCAGATCCTGCACGAGCGGGTCGTCGGGCAGGAGGAGGCCGTTCGACTGGTGGCCGACGCCATCATCCGCGCCCGCTCCGGCATCAAGGATCCCCGTCGCCCCATCGGGTCCTTCCTCTTCCTCGGGCCGACCGGGGTCGGCAAGACCGAGCTGGCCAGGTCACTCGCGGCGGCCCTGTTCGACACCGAGGACAACATGGTCCGCATCGACATGAGCGAGTACCAGGAACGCCACACGGTCAGCCGCCTCGTCGGCGCCCCTCCCGGGTACGTCGGCTACGAGGAGGGCGGGCAGCTCACGGAGGCGGTGCGGCGCAAGCCGTACTCGGTGGTGTTGTTCGACGAGATCGAGAAGGCCCACGCGGACGTCTTCAACACGCTGCTGCAGGTCCTCGACGACGGCCGGCTGACCGACGCGCAGGGCCGCACGGTCAACTTCCGCAACGCCGTGATCATCATGACCTCGAACATCGGCTCGCACCACCTGCTCGACGGGATCACCCCCGACGGCGAGATCAAGCCCGAGGCCCACGACGGGGTGATGGCGGAACTGCGCCGGCACTTCCGCCCCGAGTTCCTCAACAGGATCGACGACGTCGTGCTGTTCAAGCCGCTGACCGAGGCGGAGATCGAGCGGATCGTCGAGCTGATGTTCAACGACATCAGGCAGCGCCTGGCCGAGCGGCGGCTCACGCTGGAGGTCACCGAGGACGCGCGCAAGCTCATCGCCAACCAGGGGTACGACCCCGTCTACGGCGCCAGGCCGCTGCGCCGCTTCATCGCCCGCGAGGTCGAGACCAGGATCGGCCGCGCACTGCTGGCCGGCGACGTCCCCGACGGCTCGACCATCACGGTCGGCGCCGACAAGGGGGAACTCAACGTCACCTTCCACTCGCCGAGGAGCTGACATGCACACCGTCGTGACCTGCGTGAACTGCGGGAGGCAGAACAGGGTTCCGGCCGCGGCCGAGGGCCGGCCCCGCTGCGGGAACTGTCACCAGCCGCTGCCGTGGATCGCCGACGCCGGCGACGACACCTTCGCGGAGGTCGCGGAACGGGTGCACCTCCCCGTACTCGTCGACTTCTGGGCGCAGTGGTGCGCGCCGTGCCGGGCGGTCACGCCCGCGCTCGAACAACTCGCCCACGAGATGGCCGGACGGGTGAAGCTCGTCAAGGTCGATGTGGACCGGGCCCCGGCCCTCTCGCAGCGCTTCACGATCACGGCCGTCCCGACGCTCATGATGCTCAACGAGGGCCGCGTCGTGGCTCAACGCGCGGGCGGGGCCCCGCCCGCCCAGCTCCGCGAATGGGTCGAGGGGACGTTGAGGACACGGTCATGATGGAGTCGGCGGCCTCCCTGTCCGAGACACCGGACCTGCATGGGGCCTATCCCCGTCTGGACGAGCGGCGCGTCGCCGAGCTGTCGAAATGCGGCGAGCGCAGATCCGTGTCGCCCGGCGACGTGCTCTACCGGGAGGGTGAGCCGGCCAGGGAGTTCA
Source organism: Nonomuraea sp. NPDC052116 (assembly GCF_040680035.1). Classification (NCBI taxonomy): domain Bacteria; kingdom Bacillati; phylum Actinomycetota; class Actinomycetes; order Streptosporangiales; family Streptosporangiaceae; genus Nonomuraea; species Nonomuraea sp. NPDC052116. Next base: position 47,456 of record NZ_JBFAWA010000023.1, read on the forward strand.
TCGTGATCCTGCGGGGCAAGGTGGCCACGGTCGAGGGGTACGGCGGCGAGGAGGAGCGGACGATCGCCGTCCACGGCCCCGGACGCTTTCTCGGCGAGCTCGGCCTCCTCACCGGCCAGGCCGGATTCCTGACCGCCGTCGTGCGGGAGCCCGGCGAGATCCTGGCTGTTCCGGCCGACCAGGTGCGCACGATGGTGGCCGGTGACCCGGCGTTCGGAGACCTCGTCCTGCGGGCCTACCTGACCCGCCGCACCATGCTGATCGGGATGGACGCCGGGTTCCGCATCATCGGCTCCCGCTATTCTCCCGACGCCCGCCGGTTGCGCGAGTTCGCCGCCCGCAACAGGCTCCCGCACCGGTGGATCGACCTGGAGGAGGACGAGGAGGCGGAGGCGCTGCTGCGCCAGCTCGGCATCTCCCCGCAGGACACGCCGATCGTGATCTGGCGCGGAGACCAGGTGCTGCGCAACCCGACCACCGCCACGCTGGCCAAGACCATCGGCCTGCCCGCCCCGCGGCCCGGCGACGGCGTGTGCGACCTGATCGTCGTGGGCGCGGGCCCCGCCGGCCTGGCCGCGAGCGTGTACGGAGCCTCGGAGGGCCTGATCACGGTCGTGCTCGACGCGGTCGCCGCGGGCGGCCAGGCGAGCACCTCCTCCCGCATCGACAACTACCTCGGCTTCCCGTCGGGCATCTCGGGCGCCGAGCTCGCTGAGCGGGCCGTCATCCAGGCGGCCAAGTTCGGAGCCCGGCTGACCGTACCGGCCGAGGCGAGCGGACTGGAGGCCGACGACGGCCACTACAGCGTGCTCGTCGAGGGCGGGCCCGCCGTGCAGGGCCACGCCGTGCTCATCGCCACCGGTGCCCGCTACCGCAAACTCGACGTTCCCGACCTGGAGAAGTACGAAGGCTGCGGCGTCTACTACGCGGCGACGCCGTTCGAGCTGCGCATGTGCCGCCAGGCGCCGGTGGTCATCGTCGGCGGCGGCAACTCCGCGGGCCAGGCGGCACTATACCTGGCCAGGAACGCCTCGTCGGTGCGCATGCTCGTCCGCGGCGGCGACCTCAGCGAGAGCATGTCCCGCTATCTCACCGACGCGATCGGCCGGACGCCCGGCATCGAATTCATGTTCCATACCGAGGTACGCGAACTCCTCGGCGACGGCTCCCTGCGGGCCGTCCGCGCCCAGAACAACCAGACGGGGCAGTTCATCGAGATCGAGACCAACGCGATGTTCGTGTTCATCGGCGCGGATCCGCACACCGGCTGGCTGGCGGGCGCCGTCGCGCTGGACGACCGGGGCTTCGTCATCACGGGAAACGGCTCGTCGCACTGGGAGGCCCTTCCCCTGGAGGCCGGGCGGCCGGGCGTGTTCGCCGTAGGGGACGTTCGCAGCGGGTCGGTCAAACGCGTCGCGTCCGCGGTGGGGGAGGGTGCGATGGCCGTACGCCTGCTGCACGAAAGGTTCACCATGACAGGGCATCGACAGCAAGGACGGTGATCCAGATGCCAGTGATCGCGGTTTCCAGGTTCGAGCACTTCTTCCGCGCCGCCGCGGGACTAGACGTGGACAAATCCGATCTCAAGCGCTACAGCGACTTCATCAACCGGAAGCTGTACGACATGCTCGTCGTCGCCGAGGCCGCCGCGAAGTCGAACCGGCGCGACATCATCCAGCCCTGGGATCTGCCCATCACCAAAGGACTGCAGGAGAGCATGCACGACTTCCGGGACCTGGACGAGGAACTGGACCTGGCATCGATCCTGGCGGACCTCGCGGCGCTGCCTCCGCTGGATCTGTCGCTCGGCGAAGAAGCCGAGGCCCGGCTACCGGCCGTGGCGGGTGGGCTCTCCGTGGCGCTCGCCAGGGCGATCAGAACCATAGAGCCTGACCGCAAGAACCCGGGGAGCAAGGAGTGGACACGCACAATCCGTGTCTTCGACCTACTGCTATGACGAGATTCGGCGCGTTGCTGGTGCCTCTGCTCGCCACGCGATCGGATGGTGGCTGCTCGGGCACAGGCAGGCCTGGCCCACCCCACAGGGACGATGAGCTCGAGCGTGACGCAGTAGGTGTGTTCGAGAAAGGAGGATGCCATGCGTCACAACGGCTTGCGTACCGCAGTGCTGCTCGGCGCCCTGTCCGCTCTGATCATCCTGGTGGGGTGGTGGCTCGGTGGCAGCACCGGAATCCAGATCGCCGTCCTGGTCGCGCTCGTCAGCAACGGTGTCGCCTACTTCTTCTCCGACAAGATCGCGCTGTCGGCGATGCATGCCCAGCCTGTCGACCCCGCTGACTGGCCCGCGCTGCACCAGATGGTCCGCGAACTGTCGGAGGAGGCGCGCCAGCCCATGCCCCGGCTGTACGTTTCGCCGGTTCTGCAGCCGAACGCGTTCGCCACCGGCCGCAATCCGCGTCATGCCGCGGTCTGTGTGACCCATGGGATCACCCAGTTGCTGAACGAACGCGAGCTGCGCGCGGTCCTTGGGCACGAACTGTCGCACGTCTACAACCGCGACATTCTGATCTCCTCCGTGGCGGGGGCCCTGGCCACGATGGTCACCTACCTGGCCTACCTGGCCGAGTTCTTCGGCGGGGGAGACGATGACGAGGGTCCCGGCTTCCTCGGGACCCTCCTGATGATGATCCTCGGGCCGGTGGCGGCCGCGATGATCCAGATGGCCATCTCCCGGGCGCGGGAGTATCAGGCCGATGAGTCCGGCGCCCGGCTGACCCGTGACCCGATCGGGCTGGCCAGTGCGCTACGGAAGATCGATGCGGGCACCCGGCAACTGCCGCTGCCGGAGACCGGCCGGCTCTCCTCGACCTCGCACCTCATGATCGCCAACCCGTTCCGTGGCGGGGGCATCGGGAGGCTCTTCTCCACTCACCCACCGATCGCCGACCGGATCGCACGGCTGGAGGCCATGGCCGGTTACCGCCGCTGATCAGGGATCGGGGCCGGCGGGTAATTCCTCAGGGTGAGGGCAAGGGCAAAATTCTGCTCGAAACGGAGCGCCCGCTACCCGACGCGGGCAGCCTCACGATAAGAGGTGAAAGACGACCCGGAAGCCGCCAGGCGGGGCCACCACGTCTGGGGGTGCGATGATGGCACTTTCCGCCGCGAGGCGATGGCTGGACCGGTGGGGTGACCGAGTCCCCGGCTTGGGTCGATGGCGGCGTGGGCTACGCCGCTGGGTGCGGCGTGAGAGGCAGTTGCTGATGCCGACGGTGACGGTCACCGTCGGCTGCCTGGTGGCTTGGTGGATCTCCACCGAACTGATCGGCTCACCTCAGCCGGTGCTCGCTCCCACCGGCGTGCTGCTGTCGGTGACGGCGACCGCCTACAGCACCGTGGTCCAGGCCGTCCAGCAGACCATCGCGGTGCTGGTCGGACTGGCGGCTGCAATCGGCTTCGTGCAGGCGTTCGGCACCAGCGCCACCACCATGGCCGTCCTGGTCGCGGTCGCGCTGGTAGTCAGCAGAACCGTCGGCATACCGTGGCAGAACACACAGGCGCCCATCACCGCCCTACTCGTGTTCGCCCTGGGCCGCGAGTACGGCATGGTGCGGCTGCTCGACATTGTCATCGGCGCGCTCGTCGGAGCCACGCTCATACTGATGATCCCGCCCCGTCACGTGGGCCGGGCCGCTAAGGACCTGGCCGACCTGGCCGATGATCTCGCCGATCTTTGCTCCGAGCTGGCCGAAGGCGTCAGGCAATCTTGGACCGCGCACCAGGCGCAGAAATGGCTGGCCCGCGCCAGACGCATGTCCGTCAGGCTGCGTTCGGCCCACGAGAGCGCTGAACGAGCCACTGAGTCCCTGCGTTTCACCCTGCGTCGGGCGCGAACCCGCCAGCGCTTGCGCCGCATCATGCAGGCTGTCCTATGCCTGGAGCACGCCTGCCTTCAACTGCGCGGCGTCGCCCGTGCCCTCGCCGACCTGGCTGCCGGGGTTCGCGGCCTGCCAGGACAGCGCGAGACCGGCAGTTTTCCCCAGGTCTTCGCCGACCTGCTGGATGCGATCGGGAAGGCCTACGCCTGTTTTGAGCAACTGCTGGTCGCCCCTGGCAGCGGCGAGGACCTGGTCCGCCTGCGCGCCGCCGTAGCGGAAGGCGAGCGCCTCGAACGCGCTGCCCGCAAGCAGATGGCAAAGATCGATCCGCATTCACCCCTCTGGACGTTGTACGGCGCGCTGCTCGACGACTGCGTCCAACTGCGACATGAGGTCGATCCCGACGACGGGCCACATCGCAAGGCCATCCCCCCACGCGCCCGTGACCAAGCGGCCCGGCTCTCGTCACGTCGGCGACACTGACTTCCGCAGTCCAGCAGGTTCACCGGGGGTGTTGTCGGTCTGTACGCCGCGGCGCTTGACCTGAGTGATGGATCAAGTGTGACAGCTTGGCATGCGCAGCGCGGCCTCGTGTGACAGGTGGTGGCGCTGATCCATGAACTGCCCGACCAGCACCAGATCGACGCCTGCGGCGTGCCGCCACGGCCGCGCTGACCGCCATCGGCAAGTGGTTGGTGCTCTCGCTGCTGGCGGCACTGATGGTGCAGATGGCGGCCGGCATGTTCGCGTGCCGGGCAGCGTCCAGAAAGCCGGGCAACAGGCGCTCGGTCATGTACGAGTATTGAAGCGGTACAGGATGCTCTCCCCCAGAGGGCGTCGGTCGAATTCATCAGGAAGATGGTGGAGAAATGGACCTGACGGCCGAGCTGGAGACGGCGGCCTGGCGCAAGGCGACTCGCTCGACCGGAAACGGCGGAGACTGCATCGGAGTCGCACCACTGTCCGACGGCCGTGTCGGCATTCGCGACACCGAAGCGCCTGGCCAGGCTCCCTTCGTCGTTCGGCCCGAGGCATGGGCCGCATTCATAGACGGTGCGAAAAAGGGCGAGTTCGACTTCTGACCCCCTACCGACGCTAGCGAAGAGTGGGTTCGGTTGGGTGCCGAGGCCCTCCTCCCAGCCTGAACCACTTGACCGGAACGGCCTATGATCGTGTGCGCTCAGCCGAGCCCCGGACGCTCCGCACCAAGTCTCATGGGCCCCGCCCCGAGAACGAAGCAGCAACCGCAGGGGCCGCGGGCAGGCCGAAGATGATGCTTCGCAGAAGAGCAAACGAGCAGTTCCGTACTGCATAGGAGGCCAGAACGGCAGCCGCTGTGAAGTCGTGCGAATCCTGCCGAAGGCGGCTTGACCAGTGTTTGGACGGGTCTGCGATCAATTCGGGCGCGTCCCGCCCGCCGCCCCTTCCACTGGGTCCTTCTGTTGGGTGTCGTTTGGGTTTGGCTTTACGGCGCGGCCCGAGGTGGCCGATCGTCGATAGCGCAAACCGGGACAGTTCGCTCTCGTGATCGGCCCGTCGATGTGCCGGACGCGTGCCGAAGAGCATGTGACGAGCATGGACTCGGCCATCTTCGCCTCGCAAAAGACGGTCGAGAATCGAGAAAGTGCAGGTCAGATGGGGTGTGGAGTGGTAGGGCGCCCGGGGCTCGAACCCGGAACCTACGGATTAAAAGTCCGTAGCTTTGTTCCTGCATGTCAGAGCGTGCCGTGTTCTGTCGCACGGGGTTCAGAAGTGCCAGCACAAATGCATTGAATCTGGATGTTCCTTCATGAAGTGCTGGCGGCGATTTATCCGTGAATGTCATGGATTCGAAAGCGTGAGCCGCTGTTGGTTGCTCGGGCTGCCCGGTGTGGAGTCCGATGCCGGATTTGACTCAAGGTTGGCCTATCGCGCTGTCCTAACTCGGCCGTTGTGGCCGGTATTTAAATAAGTGACAGGGATGAGTTCGCTCGCCGGATTGGGGGATCCGATGGTGACTGTACAGCTCAGCCACTTCGCCGAATCTCGATGCTGTGCCTTCCCCACCAGTGGAGATCGCCGTCACGTGATCAGGGCGTAGCCCTCCGCGCGAGGCCGGCGTCCTGCGACCGAGGCAAGCAGCAGCACGCCCCAGGCTCGGCCGGGGCGTGGGCCGGGACATGTGACCAGCGGATATCGCTTGACATGGGCAATGGAGGTGGGCGTCGATACCGACCGTCCCCGGGCCATCCGGTGGCCCCGAACATCCCCGCTGCGGGCCCCATAACGGGCCTGTGCGGGCCGACCGGGACCGCCCTTCGGCCCGGGGCACGGCAATCCCCACTCCGGGCCGTCGGACGGCGGCCGCGCGGTGATGGGCCGGGTACGCGATGCCGCCGGTGGCGTCCTGCCCCGGTCATACCGGCGCCGGCGGCTATCGGAGGGGGCCGGCGGGGGTCGCGGGGATGGGGGAGCGCCGGAGGAAGCGCGGCGTCGAGCGGTCGGCGACGCGAGGTCAGCGAACTAGGGAAAGGCGCGACAGCGACGATGAACGGAACCACCTTCAAGACGTGTTCCTGCCGGGACGAGGCGACCGGCAAGAAACTGGGCAAGGCCTGCCCGAAGCTGCGCCGCCCGGGCGGCGGGGAGTGGTGGAGCAGCACCCATGGCCGGTGGGCCTACCAGCTGGAGCTGCCCGCGCACGCCGACGGCCGGCGGCGTAACCCGCTGCGAAGGCGTGGTTTTGCCTCGTTGGAGGAGGTCGAGGCTGAGCTGGAGCACGCTCGCGCGCTGCTGGCGCTGGATGAGGACCCGCATATCCAGCGGAAGGTCACCGAGCTGCTGCTGTCGGTGCTTAAGGACAGCAAGGCGTTGCCGCCGGTGGAGGAGGTACGGCGCAAGGTCCGCACCCGCCAAGACCTCAACCCCACCGTCACGGTCGCCGAATGGATGCAAGAGTTCCTGCGGCGCAAGCGGAAGATCGATGCCACTACGCGCCGCTCGTATGAGGCGCACATCCGCCTGTACTTCAGTCCGTATCTGGGTGACATCCGGCTGGATCGGCTGCGCGTGTCCGATGTGGCGGGGATGTTCGATGCGATCGAGGAGTTCAACGACGTCATCACCACCGCCCGCACAAGCGGCGACGTGGAGCAGCGGGCGCGGGTGCGGTACCGGCGGCCGGTCGGCCCGGCCACCATGCACCGCATCCGCGCCACCCTGCGGCACGCGCTCAATATCGCCATCAAGCAGGACCGGCTGATCGACTTCAACCCCGCCGCGGTCGTCGAACTCCCCGACGCCGACCGCCCCAAAGCACTGGTCTGGACCGACGAACGGGTCACCGACTGGAACCGCGAACTACACGACCGGCTCGATGTCGAGCAGCAGCGGCGCGGGGCCCGGCTCAGCCGCGCCAGCATGATCAACGTGTACGCGTCCGTCCCGCGACCATCGCCCGTGATGGTCTGGACACCCTCCCACACCTACACCTTCCTCGCCCAGGCGGCCACCCACCGGCTGTTCGCGCTCTATCGGCTGATCGCCCTACGTGGGCTACGCCGCGGCGAGGCGGTCGGGCTGCGCTGGAAGGACGTCGACCTGTCCGCCGGGACCGCCGGGGTGCACTGGCAGATCACCCAACTGGGCTGGGAGCCGGTACAGGGCAGACCGAAGACCGAGGCCAGCGACCGCACCATCGCCCTCGACGAAGACACCGTCAGCGCGCTGCGCGGACACCGCAAGCGCCAAGCCGCCGAACGCTTGGCCGCGGGCGAAGCCTGGACCAACAGCGGATTCGTCTTCACCGACGAGATCGGCCATCCGCTGCATCCACAACAGGTCAGCGACCACTTCTACCAACTGGCCTTCCAGGTGGGACTGCCACCAGTGCGGCTGCACGACCTCCGCCATGGCGCCGCCTCCCTCATGCTCGCCGCCGGGGTCGATCTCAAGGTCGTGCAGGAGACCCTCGGCCACGTCTCCTCCACATTCACCCGCGACACCTACACCAGCGTCTACCCGGAGGTGGCCCGGGCCGCCGCAGAATCCACTGCCGCCCTGGTCAACACCGCAGCGGCCAGCGCCCAGACGGCTCGGCTGATCACCCTGCCGACCCAAACCTGAGACACCATCACCTGAACCACTGAACCCAGCAGGCCCGCCGATCCTCCGGCGGGCCTGTCTCTTGTCCTCAAGATTCTCTACGACTGTCCAACGGCGTCCGCTGCCATCCCTCCGGCCCTGGTCGGCGGCGTGTTCGCCAAGATCCCGGTCCACTAGTGTCTACGGCTGTTCGGGGTCGTTGTTTACAACCGCGTTAGCAAGGTCACCTAACAAGGTGCTCTCCGGGGAGTAGATCGCGGCCGGTGCTCACGTTTCTACCTCGGGTCGAGCTCGCGCGTCATCCAGATCGTGTTGCCGTGTTCGGCGTCCTCGGTGATGCGGTCGCTCCGGTGGAAATCGAGCTTCTCGAGGACGCGGAACGAGGGTGCGTTCCATTCCCGCACGGTCGCCCAGAGTCGTCGACGTCCTGTTCGAGTGGCGGCTTCCATGACCGCACGGGCGGCTTCTGTCGCGTAACCATGGCCGTGAGCTCGTTGTGCCAGCTCGTACGCGATCTCAGGTTCGTCGAAAGATCCCTGGCCGACAGTCAATCCGCAATACCCAATGAACTCACCGGTGTCTCGCAGCTCGATCGGCAGCAACCCGAGCCCCGGATCCGCCTCCAGCGGATTGTCGAGGAGCCAGCCATGGATGTCCTCGACCGTCGGGCGTCCCTCGGCGTCGATCCGCCGTACCGGCGGCACTCGCGGATCCCGCTCAAGCCACAACCCGCGGTACTCTTCGGCATCCGACGGCACCCACCGCCGCAATCGCAGCCGCTCGGTCACTAGCTCCGCGGGTAGATCCTCATAGGTACTCATCCGACAAACCTAACCTGGTGCTGGCCAAGGCCGGATGCCGACTGCATGGGGCGGACGTAGAGCTGCTCAACTGCGTCCGCCTTGGTCGATCGTCTATCGAGCCGATCGATCTCTAGCCTGCGCGGAGAACGGGCCGAGAAGAGCGCCGCGAGAAGCAGCGGATCTTTTATCTGCTGGTCACCAGCGGCCTGGCCAGCAAGACGAGCCGACTTGGACAAGGCTTGACCGCCCATCAAAGCAACGCTGACCAGCGACGCCGTCCAGTCCTTCTGGCTTGATCTTCTGATGGTCATCTCTGGGGTCTGAGCTGACGGTGGCGGCCTAAATGATCTACCGCGGTACACGGTCTGTACACAAGAGCAACCACCGAGCAACCAACCATGATCAACAACGAGGTTGGAGGCCGGCGGAAACCGAGAAACCCCAGGTCGAACGCGGTATTGAAGAGTAGGGCGGGTGGGACTTGAACCCACGACCCACGGATTATGAGTCCGATGCTCTGACCGGCTGAGCTACCGCCCCTGGATTAAGTTGTGTGACGTGCGGTGGGACGTCGGAAGACCGCGCCGAGCCCCTGCGCATGCTAAGGCTAGAGCATCGGATGCGGTCGTGGCGTCCGGTCGAACGGGAGACGGGTCTCCGCGGATATCATTCCATGCCCGGCAGTGTTGTTGGAGCCTCGGTCGATCATATTCGGGGTCTTCGCTACCAGCGGAGTCGTAAGGGATTGATGGGGCGGTAGCGTCTGGGCGTGGCCGTGACGCTGGGTTACGAGACTCACTCCATCGCCGTGGACAACGAAACGGGCCTTGCCACCGGGTGGTTGCTGGGTGAGTTGTCTGCGCGGGGCTGGAGCTGGGGGAGTGGCGGACGGCGGTGGATGTCGTTTGCGCCTCCGAGCTGGGGCGGGGCGTGTAGACGGCGGGGATCGCTTTTGCGGGCAGCGGCAAGGAGGTCAGGCTCGATCGGTGGCTCAGGGAGTGCGATTACGGGATCTACAACGGGCGGCCGGTCGATGAGGTGGCGGCGTTGCGGAGTAGGCACATCGATATGCCGTGGCCTGGCGGGCAGAGCTATCGGCAGGTTGTGGCGGAGATGGCGGGGTTTCTGCGGGAGTTGATGGACGAGTGGCAAGGGGGTCTGGTGCTCGTGGTGTCGCATCCCGTCAATCGGTGGGCGCTGCTGAATTTGCTGGATGGGGCTCCGTTGGAGGAGTTGGTTGACGCGCCGTTCGGGTGGCGGTCGGGGTGGGAGTACAGCATCGCCTGAGGTGGGGTGGTGTGCGGGGGAGGGTGGGGTGCCCTCCCCGGGGTGGTGTTTTGGGTTCAAGGGGTGGGGGTGGAGTCCGGGGTGGATGGTCGTCTTCGGGGCGGGGCGCGACTTGCGGAGTGGGGCTTATGGGGCGGTGCCGTAGCTGGGGTTGCGGACCAGCCAGTCGTGGTAGATCGGGCTGCGGCGTACGGCGTCCATGTGGGCCTGTTTGGCCTGTGCCACCACCCAGTCGGCCTTGGGGGCGGTGGGGTGGTGGCCGAGGAGTTGGCGCCAGCGCAGTGGCGCGCCGGCGAACGGCACCATGGTCAGGCCCTGGGCGGCCTGGTGGGTGGCCTGGCAGAGCACGACCGCGCGGCCGACCTGGGCGAGGTGGGTGCAGGTTGACACGTCGGTCTCGTAGATCGTGCCCGGGGTGAACCCCGCCCGCGCGCACGCCGTGGCGAAGCAGTCGGCGAAGCAGCCGTCGCCGGGCGTCACCGCCCACTGTTCGCCGGCGAGGTCGGCGAGCTCCACCTCCTTTTCCTTGGCGGCCGGATGGTCCTCGCCGACCAGGCAGAACACGGGGTCGAGGCTGATCGTCTCCCACATGAGCGCGCCGGTCGGGGTGCCGGAGTCGCCGCAGGCGCCGGTCAGCACGTAGTCGAGGCGGCCGAGTTCGACCATGCTGGTCAGCTCGTGGGCCGACCAGGAGGTGTACGTGCTGACCGCCCCTTCCGCGGCGAGCCGATCGACCAGGCCGCCCAGTATGGGGCCGTTGGTGGCGCCGATGCGGAATCCGGGGGAGGGGGCGGCGGCGAAACGTACGGCTTCCTCCTGCAGTTCCTGCGCCGCGGGAAGCAGTACTCGTGCCCTGGAGAGCACGAGCTCGCCCAGCCTGGTGGGTCGCGCGCCATGCCTGTCGCGCTCGAACAGCGTGCCGCCGAGCACCCGCTCGATGCGCTTGAGCTGGGCGGTCAGGGCCGGCTGGGCCAGCCCGAGCTGGGATGCGGCCTTGCTCACACTTCCCGCGTCCGCGACCGCACGGACGATCCTGAGGTGCCTGAGCTCGAGGTCCATAAGGGGACGGTAAGGCGGCGATCTCTTACAAACAATGCCCATATGTCAGGAAATGTGACAGATATTGTCGAGGGTCTCTGGGGTAGGGGGAGCCCATGACGACGATGGGAATAGATCCGGCGCAGCTCAGCGACGACGATCTGGTCCGCGAGCTGCGGCAACTGCACGTCACCCGGAGCGACACCTTCTTCCACGGGTCGGACGACGCTCTGGCGGTGCACACGTCCCGGATGAACGAACTGGAATCCGAGTACCTTCGCCGCAACCCGGACCGTGAGGTCGACCCGAACCGGCTGAGGGAGGGGGCGAGACAGCGATCATGATCGAGGTCCACGATGTGCAGGCTCTGTCGGACGTCGACGTCTACGTCTACGAGGCGGTGGCGTCCCTGGCGGTGGAGCACGGCATGGCGGTACCGGCCGCGTTGGTGCGGGCGTCCGGGCTGACCGAGGAGCAGGTGCGCGAGAGCCTCAAGCACCTGATCGAGCATGGGTACGTGGTGCCCAGGCAGGGCGGGTACGTCCTTGGGGCTCATACGTTCGAGGTCGAGTACTGAGGGTCTGACGGTCTGAGGGTGCTGAGGCATCGTCGGCCGTCCCCGGCGCGCGTATGAGCGGTCCACCCGGTCCGCCCGTCCACCCGGTGTGCTGATCGCGCGCTGCCTGGACGAGATCTCGGCGATGTGATCGCGGCGCGTAGGGCCTGCGACGAACGGGCGAACCGAGCTGGTCAGAGCCGTCTGGCCCGGACCGGTGCCATGAAAGGTGCCGGTCAGGGCCGACGGGCGGGGCCGCGAAAGGTGCCGGTCAGAGCTGCCGGGCCGGGGCCATGAAAGGTGGCTGCCGGGCCGGGGTCATGAAAGGTGCCGGTCAGGGCCGGGGCCCCGGAGAGGGCGGTCAGAGGCGTCTGGCTCGGGCCCAGGCCACGAACGCGCCGCCGAAGACGGCCATGGCGAGGCCGGTCCACAGGTTGATCGCGCTCCCGAGCGCCCCTGCGACGACGAGGATCACCCCGTACACCAGGAACAACCCGCCGATCACCATCCGGATGTCACTCACAGGATCACCCCGTACATCACAACGGCCAGGACGAGGGCGCCCGTGCCGAGCAGCACCGGCGAGCGGTACCAGCGCGCGTCGCCCGCGAGCGCGTCGTCCTCCAGGTCGGTGGCGTTGAGCCCGTACACGAGCCCGCGCAGCTCCTCGGCGGGCTTGGGCGTGGTGACCAGCGTGACCGCCACGGACACGATCACGTCCACGACGAACGCCAGGCCCGCGCCCCAGAAGCTGGCGTTCAGCTCGGTGCCGAAGTCCACGATCCCGGCCTTGAACGCGATGTACGACGCGAAGGCTGCCAGCGTGCCGGCGAGCAGCCCCCAGAAGCCGGCCCACGGCGTCATCCGCCGCCAGAAGAGCCCGACGATGAACGTCGCGAAGAGCGGCGCGTTGAAGAACGAGAAGAGGGCCTGCAGGTAGTTCATGATGTTGGAGTAGCCGGCCGCGATGAACGCCGTCCCGACGCCCAGCGCCACGCCCGCCACGGTCGCGATCCGGCCCACCCGCACGTAGGAGCCGTCGTCGCGGTCCGGCCGCAGGTGCGACTGCCAGATGTCGTTGGTGAACACCGTGTTGAACCCGCTGATGTTGGCCGCCATCCCCGCCATGAACGAGGCCAGCAGCCCGGTCACCGCGACCCCGAGCACGCCGTTCGGCAGCAGGTCCCGCATGAGCATCGGGATCGCGTTGTTGTACGGCTGCCCCTGCCCCCAGCCGCTGAACAGCACCAGCGCGATCATCCCCGGCAGCACCGCCACCAGCGGGATGAACAGCTTCGGGTACGCGGCAGGCCGCCCTCGCCGAGCGGGCTCTGCCGTACCTTGTCCGCCAGCCCCGAGAAGCCGCCCACCTTGATCAGCCCGAGCACGGTCAGCGGGATCAGCCCGGCGAGGATCACGAAGAACTGCAGCACCTCGTTATAGGCGCGGAGCCCCGCTGCCTCTCGTGGACCGCTGAACGCGGCCCACGATAGATCGCCGAGGAGAGCCCGCCGAGCGTGATGTACGCCAGCACGATCACCGCCGAGACCACCACCGAGACCGGCAGCGGCCAGCCCAGCAGCGCCTCCATGACCAGGGCGAGCGCGTAGAGGTTCACGCCCGCGATGAGGATCTGCGCGACCGCGAACGTGATCGCGTTCAGCAGCTGCGTGGCGCCGTTGAAGCGCTTGCGCAGGAACTCGGGGACGCTGCGGACCTTGGAACGGTAGTAGAAGGGCATCATCACGATGCCGAGGAACACCATGGCGGGCACGGCGCCGATCCAGTAGTAGTGCACGGCCATGGCGCCGTACTGCACGCCGTTGGCCACCATGCCGAGGATCTCGATCGCGCCCAGGTTGGCCGAGACGAACGCGAGCCCGGTGATCCACGCGGGCAGGCCGCGCCCGGCGAGGAAGAAGTCGAGACTGGAGCTGATCCGTTTGCGGGCGGCCAACCCGATGACGAGCACGGTGGCGAAGTAGATGGCGATGAGGACGTAGTCGAGGAGGTTCACGTCGAGACGCACGGCAAGCCCGCTGCCCCGGAAACGCCCGGCATCACGCGGAGCTGTCACGCGGGCGTACTGTCGAGGTGTGGACGTCGCCGATCTCAGCCCGGCGCAGGCGCGGGAGCGCTTCCGCGCCGGTGAGCGCGTGCCCACGGCGGGATGGTGCCTGGGGTGGACGCAGGCCAACCTGATCGCCGTGCCCCGGCGGCTGCGGTACGAGCTGCTGCTGTTCGCCCAGCTCAACCCGCAGGCGTGCCCCATCCTGGACGTGGGGGAGCCGGGCGCCTGGTCCACGCCGTTGTTCCCCGGCGACCTCCGTACCGACCTGCCCGGATACCGGCTCTACCGCGACGGCGAGCCGGTCGCGGACCTCGGTGACGTGGTGGAGCGGTGGCGGGACGACCTGGTGCCGTTCCTCATCGGGTGCAGCTTCACCTTCGAGCGGGCGTTGCTCGCGGCCGGGGTGCCGGTGCGGCACCTGGAGCTGGGGACGAACGTGCCGATGTACGTCACGGACGTCGCCTGCACGGCGGCCGGGAGCCTGTCGGGGCCGCTGGTCGTGTCGATGCGGCCGGTGCCGGACGAGCTGGTGAAGACCGCGATCGAGGTGAGCGGGCAGTATCCGCTGGTGCACGGGGCGCCGGTGCACGTCGGGGACCCCGCGGGGATCGGGATCCACGATCTGGCCCGGCCGGACTTCGGCGATCCGGTCGAGGTGCGGGAGGGGGAGGTGCCGCTGTTCTGGGCGTGCGGGGTGACGCCGCAGGCGGCGGTCATGGCCAGCGGCGTCGAGTACGCGATCGGGCACCTGCCGGGGCACATGGCGATCCTGGACGCCCGCGACGACGACTACCACGTATCTTCCTGACACCCGCGTACGCGGATTTGCGTACGCGGGTGCCTCGTCTCGGCGGACGACCCCGGGCACTGCCCAGGTCAGACTTCTTGACCATGCTGACCGTCTTGACCAGGGCGTTCCGGGTGCCGGAGCTGCGTAAGAAGCTGCTGTTCACGCTGGGACTGATCGCGTTGTTCCGCCTCGGGCAGCTCATGCCCTCCCCGGGGGTGGACGTGGTGGCCGTACGGGAGTGCGTGGGGTCGGCCAGGGGCGGGCTGTTCGACATGGTGCAGATGCTCAGCGGGGGCGCGATGCTGCAGCTGTCGGTGTTCGCGCTGGGCGTCATGCCGTACATCACGGCTAGCATCATCATGCAGCTCTTCGCCGTGACGGTGCCCAGGCTGGAGGCCCTCAGGAAGGAAGGGCAGCGGGGCCAGGCGAAGATCACCCAGTACACGCGGTACCTGACCGTCGGGCTCGCCGTGCTGAACGCCGGGACGATCGTCGCGCTCGCCCGCTCCCGGCAGCTGCTGCCCGGGTGCGCGAAGCCGCTGCTGCGCGACGAGGGACTGCTGCCCGTGGCCGTGATCGTGCTGACCATGGTGGCCGGGGCCTGCGTGGTCATGTGGCTCGGCGAGCTGGTCACGGACCGGGGCATCGGGAACGGCATGTCCATCCTGATGTTCACGCAGGTCGTGGCCGTCTTCCCGGGGTACATGGCGAAGATCTTCGTGATGAGCCCGGTGAGCTTCGTGGTGATGACGGCGGCCGGGCTGTGCCTGGTGGCGGCCGTGGTGTTCGTGGAGCAGGCGCAGCGGCGGATCCCGGTGCAGTACGCGAAGCGGATGGTGGGGCGGCGGATGTACGGCGGCACCAACACCTACATCCCGCTGAAGGTGAACCAGGCGGGGATCGTGCCGGTGATCTTCACCTCCTCGCTGCTGTACCTGCCGACGCTGGTGGCGCCGCTGCTGGGGGACTCGGCGCGGACGTGGGTGGAGCTCAACCTGACCTCGGGGACGCATCCCCTCTACATGAGCGTGTACGTGCTGCTCATCGTCGCCTTCGCCTACTTCTACGTGTCGATCACCTTCAACCCCGTGGAGGTGGCGGACAACATGCGGCGCTACGGGGGATTCGTTCCCGGAATCCGGCCGGGCGGGCCCACGGCGCGATACCTGGAGTACGTGCTCTCCCGGCTGACCGCGCCCGGGGCGCTCTACCTGGGGGTGCTGGCGCTGCTGCCGCTGGTGGCGTTCGCGATCCTCCGGGATCCGGGTACGCAGCAGAACTTCCCGTTCGGCGGGACGAGCGTGCTGATCATGGTCGGGGTCGGGCTGGACACCGTCAAGCAGATCGAGTCCCAGCTCCAGCAGCGCAACTACGAAGGGTTCCTGCGCTGAGTCACACGCTGAGCCCGGCTCGCATGGCGAAGACCACGAGCTGGGCCCGGTCCCTGGCATGCAGCTTGAGCATGGCGCGGCTGACGTGGGTGCGGACGGTGTCGGGGCTGATCACCAGCTCCTTGGCGATCTCCTCGTTCGACCGGCCGGTGGCCACCCACGCCACCAGCTCCCGTTCGCGGGGAGTGAGCGTCTCCAGCCCTTCGACCGGCTCGGTGCCGTGCCGCCCGAACATCCCGATGACCTTCTTCGTGATCGCCGGTGACAGCAGCGCCTCCCCGGCGGCCACCACGCGTACGGCGTTGACCAGCTCCTCCGGGGCGCTGTCCTTGAGCAGGAAGCCGCTGGCGCCGGCCTGGAGGGCGGCGAAGACGTATTCGTCGACGGCGAAGGTCGTCACCACGACGATCCTGGTGGCGCGCAGCTCGGGGTCGTCGGCGATGGCCCGCAGCACGGCCAGGCCGTCCATGCCGGGCATGCGGATGTCGAGCAGCAGGACGTCGGGGCGGGTGCGGCGGATCAGCGCGAGCGCGGCGGCGCCGTCGGCGGCCTCGCCCACGCACTCCATCCCGGGCGCGCGCTCCAGCAGGGCCCGCAGCCCCATCCGCACAACCGCCTGATCGTCGGCGACGGCCACCCTGACCATGCTCTCAGGGGAGGTGGCGCCGTCCGGGACGGTCGCGCCGTCCAAGGGGATCGCGCCGTCCGGGGAGGGCGCCCGGTTTGGGGTGGGTGCGTCGTCCGGGGTGGTCACGCGGAGGTCCGGGGGAACCGGGCGGTCACCTGGAAGCCGCCGCCCTCGCGCGGTCCCGCGGCGAGATGGCCGCCCGCGTCGGTGACCTTGGCGCGCATCCCGGCCAGCCCACGCCCCTCGCCCGCGCCCGTGCGGCCCACGCCCCGATCGGCCACCTCCACCACGAACTCGCCCGGACCCCCGCCCACCCGCACGAGCGCCCTGGTGGGCCCCGCGTGCCGCAGGACGTTGGTCAGCGACTCGCGCACCACCCCGTAGACGGCGGCCTGGAGATGGGCGGGCACGGCGAGGTCCGCGGGCTCGACGTCCACCGGCACGCCCGCCGCCCGCACGCCGTCGATCAGCCCGGCGAGGTCGGCCCCCGGCGGGTCGATGCCGTCGAGCGCCGCCCGCAGCTGGGCGAGCGCCGTCGTGCTGGTCTCCCTGATCGCCCGCAGCGAGGCGCGCGCCTGCTCGGGGTCGTCGTCCAGGGTGACGAGCGCGATCCCGGCCTGCATGGCGATGGCCGCCAGCCCGTGCCCGGCCGCGTCGTGCACCTCGCCGGCGATCCTGGCCCGCTCCGCCGCCAGCAGGTCGGGCCCGGCGCCGTCGGTGGAACGCACCGTGGTGAGCCGGTGGGGCTGGGCGGCGGGGATGCCCCACGCCGCCGGCTCGACGCCGGCGGACGCGGCGGAAAGGGCCGATCCAGTGAAAAGTGGCTCGGCGCGTACGGACTCCGTGGAGAACGGCGGCGGCTCGGCCTCCGCCGCGGCGGCCGCGGCCGCGGCGCGGGCCTGGGCGAGGCCGCTGAACGACCACGGGACGGCCAGCCAGCCCGCCCACGCCAGCATGATCACAACGGGGACGTCGCCGGCCCGGGTCAGGCGTGACAGGGCGGCGAGCGGCCGGCGCAGGCGGCCGGCCCTGTGCGTCTGCTCCGTCACCATCCCCACCCGGCCAAGGTTCGTGTCGCCCCGATCCTAGCGAGCTTTCACAGGTTCCGGGTCTGGCGCGGGCCGTCCAGCCCCCACGAGGTGATCTTCCTCGGGGTGATCCTGATGATCTCTCTCGAGAAGTACGGCACGGGCGGGTCCACGTCGCTCAGCGCCTCCGCCGTGCCCCTGATCTCGATGCCGCGCACCACCCACGGATCGACCGAGGCCAGGTCGTCCACGACGAGGGCGACAGTGCTGCCCTTCCCGACGTTCCTGAACTTCTTGGACGCGCCCATGGCGTGTCCGCCGATGGTGATCGTGCCGGTCCCGGCGTCGACGAAGAAGCCGACCGGGTTGTTCTGCACCTGCCCGTCGGGCGACACCGAGGCCAGCCGGCCGAGGTGCTGCGAGGACAGGTAGTCAAGTTCCGCTGGTGTGAAGGTCATGCAGGCGAGTCTGCAACCTTGACATAGGTTGGGGTCAAGCCATTCCGGCTGTGAGCCAGCGCACCGGGTTCGCGGTGGTGATGAGGCCGATCGTGTCCTCGCCGACGCCCGCCTCGCGCAGGCGCGGCAGCAGCGCGTGGAAGAGGTGCGCGTAGCCCGGCCCGTCGTACTTGCGCAGCTGCGCCACCCGGCTCAGTCCCGTGCTGATCAGCAGGCGTTCCGCGTGGCCGTCCTCGATGAGGCCGAGCGCGATCCTGGCCGCCTGGTCGGGGCCCAGGCCGAGCACGCCCAGGCTCACGTACGCGCCGGCCTCGGCGATCTTCCTGGCCGCGCCCAGGTCGGTGCCCGCGTAGCCGACGGCCACCCGGGAGCCCGGCAGGCCCTGGCCGAGCAGGATCTCCAGGAGCGCGGGGGCGTGCGCGCCGTGCGTGGCGACGGGCAGGCGCGACTTCAGCGAGGCGCGGGCGGCGGCGACCAGGCAGCGCTCCTCGCGCGGCGTCGGCTCGGCGCCCCAGGTGCCGACCTCGCCGATCACGCCGGGGAAGACGCCCATGTCGTCCACGCCGCTGAGGATCTCGTCCATGAGGCGGGCGGTGAGCGTGTCCACGTCCGCGTCGCCGACGTCCGTGAACGGTTCGGCGAACAGGCCGGTCGAGGCGATCACCGGCACCCGGCTGCCGGCCGCCATGCGGGCCAGGGCGGCGGCGTCGCGGCCCATCCCCATGCAGGTCAGGTCGACCACCAGGCCGAGGCCGTCGGCCTGGCGCAGCTCGCGGAGCTCGGCGGTGACGGCCTGCTCCTCGTCGAGCCACCGGTGCGGGTCCGAGTCGATGCCCACGGCCCAGCGCATGTCGGTACGCAGGTGCTCGTGGGGGAGTACGGGGCCGGTGACGGCCGCGGCTCGTACAGGGCCGGTGACGGTGCGAAGCAAGACCTCGGGCATAGCAGACATTAACCGATGTTTGCCGGAAGTAGCCTCTTCTGGCGGTAAATTTTGCCATTCGGAGGGTTTCAGGCCTTGCTAGTCGCCTGCAAGTCGGCACCTAGTGAGGGCCCGTATCCTGGATGGCACACCGACTGCCGGGGGGGAATTGTGCAGGTTCAGAACTCCGACACCGGCGACGCCGACATGCTCAAGGGCGAGGCCGCCGAGCATTCCAGCATGCCCGAGCGCCGTACGGGCCTTCACGGGTGGCTGGACGGGATCAGGTCCACGCGCACGGGCGCGCTCACGCTGAAGATCGTGTTCGGCGTGATCGGGACCGTCATGGTGGTGGCCGGGCTGATCATGGTGCCCTTCCCCGGGCCGGGGTGGGCGGTCGTGTTCGCAGGGCTGGCGGTGCTGGCCGTGGAGTTCCACTGGGCACGCAGGGTGCTGGAGTTCGGCAAGCGCACGCTGCACGCCTGGATGGAGTGGTACAAGCGGCAGGGCTGGCTGGTGCGCGTCGTCGTGCTCGTCGTGACGGTGGCCGCGGCCGCGGTGATCGTCTACTTCGGCCTGCTCACGCTCGGCTTCGACGCGATCGCGTTCGCCCGGGGTCACATATAGATCGGTCCGGTATACCGGCCCGATATTCCGCGCTTTCCTGCCTATTCTGCGGGCGTGATCGCCAAAATCGCCGTCGTGCTGTCCTTAACGCTTTCCGGCCACGCGTCCGCGGGGTTTACGGGTCCCGCCGCCCGGGCGGACCTCGTCCTTCCCGGGACCGCGGGCGTGAAATATCGCGAAACAACGGGTGATCCGGTACGCCTGACCGCCTACGGCCTCGGCACCAAGCGCACCTACCTCAGGTCCACGACCGGGAGCACGTTCACCTGGCAACAGGCGTTGTCCGAAGTGTCCGTCGCGCCCGGCGGCCGGCTGACGGCAGGCGTGCCCAGGGCGTACCGGTCGGGCTACGACTCCCTGATCGTCACCGACCGCACCACGGGCGCCGCCGGCCGGATCCGTACGGTCAAGAAGCCCCTGACGGCTTCCTACGCCTCCTGGTCCCGCGACGGGAAGCGGGTCGCGCTCACGGTCGAGCAGAAGACCGGCGGCACGTGGCGCGTGATCGGCTACACCGTCGTGGACGTGGCCGCCAAGACCGCCCGCACGATCAGGGTCACCGGCCTGAGCGCGAAAGCGGGCTTCTGGTGGAGCCCCGACGGCGACCTCGTCTCCATGTACGGCACCGGCCTGCGCGTCTACCGGGCCCTGGACGGCGCGGTCCTGCGCACCTACGCCGGCGTCGGCCTGCCGACCGGCCCCGAGGACTCGTTCTCGCCGTCGGGCACCCGCCTGACGACCTGGTGCCCGGCACGCTTCAAGGAACAGCTCTGCCTGGTCGACCCGGCCACCGGCAAGATCGCCCAGCGGGTGAACGCCCGGCCGGAGGCGCTGTTCGGCTGGTGGGACGACAGCCACGTCATCGCCGTCGTGGCGCGCGGCACCGCCTACCGGCTGGTGGTGCTGGACCTGACCGGCAAGACGACGCGCGTGCTCGCGGAACTGCCCCGTACGACGTGGGCCGCGGAACTCTGGCTCTCCTTCACCCGAGGGTCATAGATAGAGGCCGGTGCCGTGGTCGGTCTCCTGGGTGGCCACCGCGTGCAGGTCGCGCTCGCGCATCACCAGATAGACCTGCGCGTGCACCTCGACCTCGGACTGGTCTTCCGGGTTGAAGAGCACCTTGTCGCCCACCTTGACCGAGCGCACGTTCGTACCGACGCCGCACACCTCGCCCCAGGCCAGCCGGTTGGCCAGTTTGACCGTCGCGGGGATGACGATCCCGGAGCCGCTGCGCCGCTCCTGTGCCTCCGGCTCCAGCCTGATCATGACCCGGTCGTGCAGCATCTGAATTTCGAACTTGGGCTCAACCACAGCCCAAGTTTACGAGTCAGGACACCCCCGAGACTCCGGAAGCGCGATCACGGCAGCCTGAGCTCGGCGAACACGGGCCGGTGGTCGGTGCCCGGCAGCGGCAGCACCTGGAACTCCCGCACCGCCATCCGCGAGTCCGCCAGCACGTGGTCGATCGCCACGCCCGGCAGGTCCACCCGCGAGCCCTCCTGCGGCCAGGTCGCCACGAATCCCCGCCCCATGACGTCGGCCGCGTCCCGGTAACCGCTCGCCAGCAGGGCGCGTACCGGCAGGTGGTCGAGCGTGGCGTTGAAGTCGCCCGCCAGCACCCGCAGCTCCTTGCCCGCGGGCGGCAGCGCCTCCAGGCCGGACTGCCAGCACGGCTGCCGCCCGATCCGCTTGGGCGCGCACGGGTGCACCGACACGATCTCCACGCGGGCCCCGCCGGGATGCCTGAGCCAGGCCCTGGCCTGCCCGAAGCCGCCGAAGTTGATGGCCTGCCCGGCCGTGAGCGGGTGCCGCGCGTACACGGCCGACCCGCCGACCCCCTCCCGCGGGCGCGTGACGGCGTACGGCAACAGCGCGCGCACCCCCGCCCGGTCCAGCCGCCGCATGGCGTCCGGCGTGAACTCCTGCAACGTCAGCACGTCCGGCCGCAACCTGCTGATCAGCGCCATCAGCTCAGCCGTGTGGGCCCGCCCCACCAGCAGGTTCGCCGCGAGCACCCGCAGCACCGGCCCGTCGGCGTCGGGGTTGCCGTCGGGCAGGGCCCGGGGGAGCACGGCCGGTACCAACGCCAGCACCGTGACGAGCGCGACCGTGCCCGCCGCCCACCGGCGCAGCACGCAGGCCAGCGCCAGGCTCACCACTGCCGCGCACACCGCGTACGGCGTGTACGCCACCACCGGCACCCACGGCCAGTCCGGCTCGAACCCGCTCAACCGCACCGCCGCCCACCCCGCGAACGGCACCACCACGATCCAGCTCACCCATGTCCGCACGCCTTGTATCGCCACAAAGCGCGATTCGGGTTCATGAGTAAGGTGTGCTCCATGCGCGACGTGGAGGCCGGCGTCCTGAACGCCATCGACGAGGTCGAGACCGTGAGCCTGCTGGCCGAGACCGTCGGCGTCCCCAGCGTGACCGGCACCGACGCCGAGTCGGAGCTGCAGCACCGCTTCGCCCGCCTGCTCACCGAGGCCGGCATGGACGTGGACGTCTGGAAACTCGACCTCGCCGGCCTGGCCGCCCGCCCCGGCTTCCCCGGCACCGAGGCGCCCAGGAGCGAGGGCTACGGCGTCGTGGCCGTCACCGAGGGCGAGGGATCGCCGGCGCTGGCTCTCCAGGGCCACGTGGACGTCGTCCCGACCGGTGACCTGGCCAAGTGGGAGGGGCACGACCCGTTCGCCGCCCGGATCGCCGGCGACGTGCTGCACGGCAGGGGCGCCTGCGACATGAAGGCGGGCCTGGTCGCGAACCTGGCCGTCGCGCGGGCGATCAAGAAGGCCGGGATCAGGCTGGCCAGGCCATTGGCCGTGCACTGCGTGATCAGCGAGGAGGACGGCGGGCTCGGCGCGTTCGCCACGCTCGCCCGGGGGCACACGGCGCAGGCCGCGGTCATCACCGAGCCCACCAGCGGCGCGGTCATCACGGCCAACGCGGGCGCGCTGACGTTCCGGCTGGAGATCGCCGGGCGGGCCGCCCACGGGGCCACGCGGCACGAGGGGGTCAGCGCGGTCGAGGCGTTCTGGCCGGTGTTCGAGGCGATCAGGCGGCTGGAGACCGAGCGCAACCGGGACGTTTCCGATCTCTCTCGGCCCGATCTCTCTCGGCCCGGCCTCTTCCGTGGCGACGGAGCGCCGTACCCGATCGAGGTCGGCACCGTGCGCGCGGGCGACTGGGCCAGCACCGTGCCCGACCTGCTGGTCGCCGAGGGCCGGCTCGGGGTGCGGCTGGACGAGGACCCGGCGGCGGCGCGGGCCGCGTTCGAGGAGGCGGTCGCCGACGTCGCCGATCCCTGGCTGCGCGCGAACCCGCCGGTCGTGACGTGGCCCGGCGGCCAGTTCGCCAGCGGCCGGCTGCCCGCCGGGCACGCGCTGCTGGACGAGGTCGGCCGGGCCGTCGCCGACGTCACGGGCGCGCGGCCCGCCGAGGCGGCGGCGCCGTACGGGAGCGACCTGCGGCTGTACGCGGCCGGCGGGATCCCGACCCTGCACTACGGCCCCGGGGACGTGCGGTACGCGCACGCCCCCAGGGAACAGGTCGAGCTGAGGGAGCTGCGCGAGGTCACGCGGGCACTGGCACTGCTCGTTGTGCGCCGCTGCGGAGCACTCTGAGCAGGGTCCCCGGGCTCATCAGCGACGGCGGCGGGCACTGAAATGGACTAGAGTCCGAATCATGTCGGAGTCCCTGGAGCTTCTGGTCGGCCAGCCGGTGAAAGAGCGGGCGGACGCGGCGCGCAACCGGGAGAAGGTGCTGGCCGCGGCCGCCCGGTTGTTCGCTGAGAAGGGGGTGGAGGCGGTCTCGATGGACGCCGTCGCCGCGGAGGCCGGGGTGGGCAAGGGCACGCTCTTCCGGCGCTTCGGTGACAAGTCGGGGCTCGCCGTGGCGCTCCTGGACGATCGCGAACGCGACCTGCAGCAGCGCGTCCTGTCCGGCCCGCCGCCCCTCGGGCCCGGCGCTCCCGCGTCCGAGCGGCTGACCGCCTTCGTGGCCGCCTACCTCGACTATCTCTTCGCCCACCTGGACCTGGTCCGCATGTCGGAGACCGCCAGCCCGGGGGCCCGCTACCGGATCGGGGCCTACCGCTTCTGGCACCGGCACGTGGCGATCCTGCTGGCCGAGTGCCGCCCGGGTTGCGACGCCGACCCGCTGTCCCACACGCTGCTGGCCGCGATGGGCGCGGAGGCGGCCGCGGCCCTGAAGGACGCCTACGGCCCCGCCCGTGCGGCCACGGCCATCACCGCCCTCGCCACCGCCCTCACCACCACCCCCTGACCCCACCGCGCGGCCCGGTCGTCGCAGGGGTGGTGAGGTCAGGCGGAGGTGGAGATACGGCGGCGGGATTCGGGGACGATGAGCGGGGTGCCGGACTGCGGGTCCGGGATGATCTCGCAGCGCAGGTCGAACACCCGATGCACCAGCTCAGGCGTGACGATCTCCGTCGGATCCCCCTCCGCGACGATCTCGCCGGCCCGCATGACGATCAGGTGGGTCGCGTACCGGCAGGCCTGGTTCAGGTCGTGCAGGACGGCCACCATGGTGCGCCCGGCCTCGTGCAGGTCGGCGCAGAGGTCCAGCACCTCGATCTGGTGGGAGATGTCCAGGAACGTGGTCGGCTCGTCCAGCAGCAGGATCGGCGTCTCCTGGGCCAGCGCCATGGCCAGCCACACCCGTTGCCGCTGCCCGCCCGACAGCTCGTCCACGATCCGGTCGGCCAGCTCCGCCACGTCGGTGGCGCGCATGGCCTCGGACACGGCCGCCTCGTCGGCGCGCGACCACTGGCGCATGAGCCGCTGGTGCGGGTAGCGGCCGCGGGCCACCAGGTCGGCCACGGTGATCCCGTCGGGCACGACCGAGCTCTGCGGGAGCAGGCCCAGCCGCCGCGCCACCTCCTTCGACGGCAGCGACGTGATCACGCTCCCGTCCAGGTGGACGGCGCCGGACTTCGGCTTGAGCATCCGGGCCAGGGCGCGCAGCAGGGTGGACTTGCCGCAGGCGTTCGGGCCGATGATCACGGTGAAGGACTCGTCGGGGATCGCCACGCTCAGGTCGGCCGCCACGACCCGCTGGTCGTAGGCGAGCGTGAGATCGGTGCCTGACAGACGGGCCATCAGTGGCGGTCCTTTCGCAGGAGGAATGCGAGGTACGTGCCGCCGATGGCGGCGGTCAGCACGCCGACGGGCAGCTGGGTGGGGGCGAGGACGCGCTGGGCGGCCAGGTCGGCGACGGTCAGCAGGACGGCGCCCATGAGCGCCGAGGCCCCCATCGTCACCCCGGCCGAACGCGTGAGCCGCCGGGCGAGCTGCGGCGCGGCGAGCGCGACGAAGACGACGGGCCCCGCGGCGGCCGTGGCCACCCCGGACAGCAGCACGCCCGCCGTGATCGCCGCCGCGCGCACGACCTCCACCCGGATCCCCATGGCCTTGGCGGCGTCGTCGCCCATCTCGATCATCCGCATCGGGCGCGCCACGAACGCGCACACCGGCAGCAGCACGGCCAGCGCCAGCGCCACGGGGATCGCGTGATCCCAGCCGCGCCCGCTCAGGCTGCCGGTGAGCCAGGCGCCCGCGGTGGCCGCGTCGTTGATGTTCGCCCTGGTCAGCAGGTACGAGTTGACCGCCAGCAGCAGCGCGTTCGCCCCGATGCCGACCAGGACCAGCCGGTAGCCCTGCACGCCGCCGTGGAAGGCCAGCGCGTACACGAGCACGGCCGTGAGCACGCACCCGGCCAGCGCGCCACCGGCGATCGCCATCGCCGAGCCGCCCGCCACGACGGCGACGATGCCGCCCGTCGAGGCGCCGGCGGTGAAGCCGATGAAGTCGGGGCTGCCCAGGGGGTTCCTGGTGAGGCTCTGGAAGATCGCGCCGCTCACCCCGAACGCCGCGCCGACCAGCAGCCCGGTCACCACGCGAGGGGCGCGCAGCTTGTTGACGATCAGCTCGGCGACCGGCGTGCCCTGGCCGAAGAGGGCGGAGACGATGTCGGGCACGGGCACCGTGAACTCGCCCGTCGAGATGGCCGCCACGGTCACCGCGCAGGCGACCACGACGAGGACCGCGCCGACGAGCAGGGCGCGGGGCGCGAGCCGTACGGACCAGGGGCCGACGCGGATGGTCACAGCGCCGCCACCCGCCGGCGCCTGGCCAGCATGATGAAGATCGGCGCGCCGATCACCGCCCACACGATCCCCACCTGCACCTCTCCGGGCCGGGCGATGACCCGGCCCACCACGTCGGCCGCCAGCAGCAGCACCGGCGCGGCCAGCGCCGAGTAAGGGAGCACCCACCGCTGGTCGGGCCCCACCACCGCGCGCACGACGTGCGGCACGATGAGCCCCACGAACCACAGCGGCCCCGCGGCGGCGGTGGCCGCGCCGCACAGCAGCGTGACGGCCACCCCGGTGAGGACCCTGGTACGGTTCACGGCCACGCCGAGCGCCCTGCCCGCGTCGTCGCCGAGGGCGAGCAGGTTGAGCGGCCTGGCCAGCAGCAGCCCGAGCACCAGCCCGGCCACCATGAACGGCGCCAGCCGCACCAGCGTGTCGGCCGTCTGCCCGGCCAGCGACCCGGTCAGCCAGAACCGCATCCGGTCGAACGTCTGCGCGTCCATGCGCAGGATGGCCGAGGCCACCGCCGTGCACACCATGCCGAAGGCCACGCCGGCGAGCGCGAGGCGTACCGGGCTGGAGCCCGAGCGGCCCGCGGAGGCCAGGGCGTAGACGACGGCGGAGGCCAGCGCGGCGCCGCCGAACGCGAACCAGACGTAGACCGCCGGATCGGACAGCCCGAACAGGCCGAGCGCCAGCGTCACGCCGAGCGCGGCCCCCTCGTTGATGCCCAGCAGGCCGGGGTCGGCCAGCGGGTTGCGGGTCAGGCTCTGCATGAGCGCCCCCGCCAGGCCGAGCGTCGCGCCGACGCCGAGGCCCAGCAGCGTACGCGGGACGCGCAGCTCGCGGATGACCGTGTGGTCGTTGGAGCCGTTCGGGGCGAGGAAGGCGTCGATCATCGTCGTGAACGACACGGACCGCGCCCCCAGCGCCACGCTCGCCATCGCCACGAGCGCCAGCACGCCCACCGTGACGACGAGCCCGGTGACGAGCACGAAGGCCCTTGCGGCGGGAGCGGGGCGGCCGGTGGCGGGTGGATCGCCCGTCGTGGCCCCACAGCGCGGCGGGGCCGTGTCTTCAGCCGGGCGCACCCGACCCCCTCTCGTAGCGGTCAAACTTAGGTAAGGCTAATCTAAACGCCCAGTAATCAGGCAAGCCTAACCTTAGGAGATGTACATGTCGGGACCGGTTCTGCCTCGCAGGGGTTTTCTGGCGTCCGCCGCGGGCCTCGCGGCAGCCCTGACACTGGCGGCGTGCGGCGGCGAGCCGGCGGCCCCCGGCGGGTCAGCCGCTCCCACCGCCTCGTCCTCCACCGCACAGAGCTGGACGTTCACCGACGACCGCGGCAAGAAGGCCGAGCAGCCCAAGACCCCGTCCAGGATCGTCGCCCAGGTCGGCGCCGCCGCCGCCCTGTGGGACTTCGGCGTGCGCCCCGTCGCCGTCTTCGGCCCGCACAAGCTCAAGGACGGCTCCAAGGACCCGCAGGTCGGCAACGTCGACATCACCAAGGTCCAGGGCCTGGGCAACGTGTGGGACGAGTTCAACGTCGAGCAGTACATCGCGCTCCAGCCCGACCTCCTGGTCAGCAGCATGTACATCAAGGGCACCCTCTGGTACGTGCCCGAGAAGTCGAAGGACACCATCGAGCAGGTCGCCCCGACCGCGGGCATCATGCTGACCGGCCGCAGCGCCACCCAGGTGATCGGCAAGTACGAGGAGCTGGCCAGGTCACTCGGCGCCGACATGCAGGGCGTGCCCGAGGCCAAGGCCCGCATGGAGGCCGCCACCAAGGAGCTCGCGCAGTTCAAGAACCTCAAGATCCTCATGATGTCCGGCGGCCCCGACGCGATGTGGGTGGTCAACCCGCCGGAGTACCCGGACATCGTGCACCTGATGGACGCGGGCCTCGATGTCGTCAAGCCCGCGAAGGTGGACGAGGGCGGCTTCTTCCAGACGCTGAGCTGGGAGAACGCCGACGAGTACGACGCCGACGTGATCCTCTACGACACCCGCACCCAGTCGCTCAAGCCCGAGGAGATGATGAAGAAGCCCACCTTCGCCAAGCTCCCCGCGGTCAAGGCCGGCCAGCTCTACCCGTGGAACGCCGAGGCGCCCTACAGCTATCAGGGCTACGCGGCCTTCCTCGAAGGGCTGGTGGCCAACCTGAAGAAGGCTAAAGAGCTCCCCTGACCTCGACGATCTCGGCGAGGGGGAACTCAAGGTAGTCGCCCGCCTCCTCGCACCACGCGTCCAGCGCGCCGCCCTTGAGCTCGCCGTGGCTGATCGTGGCGGTCAGCCCGT
Organism: Nonomuraea sp. NPDC052116; assembly: GCF_040680035.1. NCBI lineage: Bacteria > Bacillati > Actinomycetota > Actinomycetes > Streptosporangiales > Streptosporangiaceae > Nonomuraea > Nonomuraea sp. NPDC052116. The sequence continues at coordinate 75,399 of NZ_JBFAWA010000023.1, forward strand.
CGGTGAGCGTGATGCCGGCGCGCACGCCCCGGTCGACCACGAACCCGAGCAGCGACTGCTGGGCCGTCGGCAGCCTGGTGGCCATCCTGCCGATGATCGCCCACGTGCGGCCGTTCCTGTCGTCCGCGGTCCGGCCGGCGGTGACCAGGCGGCGGGCATGCTCGTACGGGTCGGGCGTCGGCTCGGCGAGCATGTAGGGCACCTCCAGCTCCGCGAGGCCGGGGAACTCCGACAGCTCGGCCACCTGGCCGCCCGGCAGCAGGATCAGCTTGCCGTTCGGCGGCTCCTCGGGCCTGGCGCGGTGGATGGTGATCTGGCCGGTGTCGGCGACGGGCACGGGGGAGTAGCCGACCTCGCGCAGCGCGGCCAGCGTGCGGTCGGCCGGCGCGGCGCTCACCAGCACCGTGGGCGCGAGCAGCCGCAGGCCCAGCCGGCCCAGCCGCCGGTGCGCGGCGATCTCGGCCAGCAGCGCGGGGTCGCCGGCCTGGACGACACATCCGACGGTGGTGACGGTGACCTCGCCGTGCCTGCGCGCGGTGTCGCGTACGAGGTATTCGAGCGGCTGCGGGATCGTGCCGACCCCGGCCAGTTCGTCGAGCAGGGCGTCGGCGTCGTAGCCGTGGTCGAGCGCCCGGCGCACGCTCTCGGTCGTGAACCGCCACACCGAGGCCGCGCCCCGCGACTCGCGGTCGGCGGCCCGGTCGAGCAGCGCCGCCAGCTCCGCCGACGGCGGCCCGGTCACGACCGCGGTCAGGTCGGGGCCGAACAGCGCGCTCCTGCGCACGCTGGCCAGCGCCCTGGTGGCCGCCTCGGCCAGCACGGGGTCGTGCTCGACCATGGGCACGGCGTCGTCGTTCTCGTCGCCCGGTCCGGCGATGAGCCCGGCCATCGCCCGGCCGAGGTCGGTGATCGCGTTGTTGGCCAGCAGGCCCAGCAGCGTGGCCTCGTCGAGCACGGCGGGCGCGCAGACCAGCAGCAGCTCCAGGTCGAGCAGCGGCGCGTGCCAGTGGACGTTGGCCACGAGGCTGTCACGGTCGGCGAACGCCGTGCCCGCGGGCAGACCGGACAGGACCGGCAGCACGGCCCTGCGGATCCTGGCGACCGCGCTGCCCGAGGGGTCGTCGCCGAGCACGGTGCCGTACTTGCCGTCGACCTTGCGCAGCGACGAGCGCTCCATGCGCCACCAGGCCGCCAGCAGCACCCGCAGTCGCGCCGAGCCCTCGTCGAGCCGCCACCGGTCGAAGCGCTCGGTGGGGATCATGCCGCCCGACTGCTCGTCCCAGGCCAGCAGCCTGGCCACCGCGCAGACCTCCAGGAGCAGCCGCGTCTCGTCCTCGTCGCAGCCGGTCTCCTTGGCCACCCTGCGCACCTCGCGCACGCCCACGCCGCCGGTCTTGAGCAGGGGCAGCGGGGTCTTGGCGGTGTTGTCGAGCAGGGCCGCGCACCGCTCGACCACGTGCGGCGCGGCCAGCGTCATCAGGTGGTCGACCTCCTCGGGGTCGACCGGGATCGTGGCCACCTCGGGCGCCTCGGGCCGGAAGGCCGGGTGGTAGCCGGGGCCGCGCAGGCAGATCGCCACCTCGCGGGGGATCTCCGCGACGTGCCAGCTCGGGCGGAAGAGCAGGCCGTGGTCGGCGCACCACTTCTCCGGCGTGCCGGGGGTGACGAACCGGCCGCCGTCGACGTTGAGCGCCGGGCCCTGCCAGGCGACCCGGTCGAGCAACGGGATCGTGCCGTCGGGGGCGCCACGCAGCAGCGCGTTGAGGCGTTCGCGGTCGGCGAGCGCCTCGGTGACGCGGGTGATGACGCGGCGCTTGTGGCCGTGGGAGGACAGGCCGAGGTTGCGGGCCAGCGCGTGCAGTGCGTCGTTGCCGATCGACCAGGAGTTGAGGTAGTGGTCCAGCGGCTCGCCCAGGCTGAGCGGGGCGGACCACCAGCGGGCGACGCCCTCCGCGAGATGGATGACGCCGTCCTCGCCCGGCCAGGCCAGCGCGTGGTCGTACAGGTGCTCCAGCCAGGGGGTCACCTCGTCGACCGGCGCGTCCACGAAGCCGGCCAGCCGCTCGGCGGTGGGGCGGGTCATGGCCAGGGCGGCCTCGGCGAGCTGCAGGCAGGGCAGCGGCAGGGCCCGTAGGGTCTCCATCACGGCGAAGCCGTTGCTCAGCCGCTGGGCCAGGGTGTCGAGCCGCCGCGGCCAGGGAGCGGCGATGGCGTCGGGCCTGTTGGCCAGGACACGGCCCAGCCTGTCTTCGTTCAGTTTTCGCAGCCAGCCGAGCAGGTGATCTTCCATCTGTGAGCAACTCTCATGGGGTCGCACGCGGGGACTCACCGTGAGCCATGAGCATCCACGGTAATGCAGATCACCCCCGGTCAGGAGAGGACTGCCCAGACGATCTTCCCGTGAGGTGCAAGTGCGGACCAGCCCCAGCGGAGGCTGAGTGATTCGACGATGTGGAGTCCGAGGCCGCCGGTGTCAAGGGGGCCAGGGTATCGCAGCACCGGCACCGATGAGCCTGGATCGGTGAATGCGCCGGTCACGAGGGGTCCCCGGCGGACGAGGGACATGTGGACGGGGCGCCGGCAGTGGGGCTCGTCCAGATGCAGGCCGTGGCGCAGCGCGTTGGTGGCGAGCTCGGAGACCACCAGCTCCATGTTCTCGATCAGCTCGGTGAGCCCCCATCCCGACAACGTGCCGGTGGTGAAACTGCGGGCCGAGTGGACCGAGGCGGGGCTGGGCGGGAGCACGAACGTGGCGCTCGCGGACGGGCCGGGGACCAGCAGATCGCGGGCCGCCTCCGGCCACCAGCCGACCGGAGGCCACCAATCGAACGTGGTCCACTGGCCGGACGCCGTGGTGGATTGCACGTGATCATTCTGCGACAAACTCTCGTGCAGGTGCAAGAGCGAATGCACGTGCAGACAACCTGTGCAAGCGCTACCGTTGCCCTCAAATGGTCAATATGGGGGAAAGGGGATCTTGTCCGCGGCCCATGATCTTTCGGCCGTGAAGTGACAGACTGTACGTGCATACCCCGCAACATGCGGTGGGCCGCCGACCGCAGCTCACCGTAAGTGCAGACTCCGCTACTCATGGCGGTCCGCTGGGCGCGGCTCACCATGGGTGCATACTCCGCTACTTGCGGTGGACCGCCGAACGCGGCCCACCGCGTCGCAAGGAAACGAACAAGGAGCAGCACGTGTCCATTGATCCGCCCGGTTCTGCTTCGACCGTTCGGCGCATCATGCTGGGGGCGAGTCTCAGGCGCCTGCGTGAGGCCAGCGGGCTCGACCGCGGACAGGCCGGATTCCACATCCGGGCGTCCGAGTCCAAGATCAGCCGGATGGAGCTCGGGCGGGTCGGCTTCAAGACACGTGACGTGGAAGACCTGCTCACCCTGTACGGCGTCGTCGACGATGCCGAGCGCCGTGCCCTGCTGGAGATGGTTCGCGAGGCCAACACCCCCGGGTGGTGGCACAAGTACTCGGCCGAGCTGCCTTCATGGTTCACCACCTACGTGGGCCTGGAGGAGGCCGCCGAGATGATCCGCACCTACGAGGTGCAGTTCGTGCCCGGTTTGTTGCAGACTGCCTCGTATGCGCGATCGGTATTCCAGCTTGGCAACCCCGGTCTGAGTCCGGACAAAATCGAACGCCGCGTGCATATGCGCATGCAGCGTCAGGAGCGCTTCACCCAGAAGGACGGACCCCGCCTGTGGGCCGTCATCGACGAGGCGGCGCTCAAGAGGACCATCGGCGGGCGGGAGGTCATGGCGGAGCAGCTCCAGCATCTGCTGGAAGTGGCTGCCCTTCCCAACATCACCATTCAGGTGATGCCCTTCAGGTTCGGCAAGCACGCCGCTGAAGGGGGCGCGTTCAGCATCTTGCGGTTTCCCGAGTCCGACTTGTCGGACGTTGTCTACGTCGAGCAGCTATGGGGTGCCCTGTACCTGGACAAACGCGAGGACATCGACCCGTACCTCACGGCCATGGAGCAGTTGTGCGTGGAGAGCACCACGCCAGGGGGCACCGTCGAGCTCATCGGCGGTCTTCTCAGAAAGATGTAGATGAACCAGACCTACAACGGCATGCCCGCGGCGAACCTGACGCAGGTCGCCTGGCGCAAGAGCCGCTACAGCAACTCGCAGGGCAACTGCGTGGAGCTCGCCGAGCTTCCTGACGGGGGGATCGCGGTCCGCAACTCGCGCTTCCCCGACGGCCCTGCCCTCATCTATACCCGCGACGAGATCCGGGCCCTGGTGCTCGGGGTTAAGGACGGAGAGTTCGACGGCCTGCTCGTTTAACAGCCTTGTAACCTCCGGCGCGCCCGCTTAACGGGGGCGCGCCGGAGGCTTAACAGCCCGGCCTTCTGTTGCCGCGAGGATCAGGGTCATGCTCGACCAGATGACCCTGTATCCGATCGCCGACGACGTGCTGTTCGCACCGGGCGGCAAGGTCGTGATCCGTACGTATGGAGTGGCGCCCGCCACCACGGGGGCCTCCGTCTCTTACCGGACCTGGGTGACCGGCATCCGCGACCAGCCGCGGTACTGGCACTGGGGCCACTTCGAGGACGCCGCCTCCGGGCACCGCAGGGTCCTGGAGTGGCTCACGGGGCGGGGGCCGCAACCTTCCCAAGCGCTGACCTGATCGCTATCCTCGTGCCAAGCAACCGCTTGGTAGAGGAGGCGTGGTGCGGCGCGCGATCCACCTGATCGAGGAGGTCGACTTCCGGCCGATGAACTCCAGGCGGCCCCTGGAGTACCTCACCTGGCTGACCCGCTACAAGCGCGAGGACGAGAGCCGTGCCGCGCCCTCGCTCACCTCCGGCATGTCCATCAGGTCCCGCGAGATCGACCTGGTGGGCGCCTTCTACGCCGTCGGCATCACCGGCCATCCGCAGTTCAAGGCCGTCACGCTGTGGGACTGCCACGGCGGGTGGGACGGCGGCTGGCGGCAGATGATGGAGATCTACCAGGGCGTCGACGAGCGGCTCTTCCTGTCCGACATCGACGACCTGCGCTTCTCCGCCTTCTCCCGGCCCCTCGGCGCCGTGCCCGGCTGCCCGCCGCTGTCCGAGGCGCCCGCCGCCGAGCTCTACCTCTTCGAGAGCGCCCGGGTGCGCCCGGGGGCCGCGCTCGACTACCTGCACGCCGTGCGCACCGAGCGGGCGCCGCTGCTCGCCGAGCACGGCCACACCCTGGTCGGGCTGTACGAGGTGCTGTTCTGCGACACCGAGGCCGTCACCGTCTGGGCCGTCTCCCTCGACGACCACCTGGCCACCCAGCGCGCCCGCGACGCCGCCCTGGGCCTCGACGACGAGGTCGCGCCCGATTCCCGGCTTCTGGACTGGAGCAAACGGGCTCGCGACTATCTGGAAGGCCCCTGGCGTGAGACGCTTCTGGCACCGTTCCCCGGTTGCCGCCTGGCGCCGGAGGTCCCGCCGGGTTAGCGTCGGCTGCGGAGGTGGCCATGACGGACTCCTACCTCTCCAACGGGCAGAGCCCCGACGAGCACGTCGCCGCGTGCCCCGACTGCCGTGCCGCCATCGCGCTGCTCGACCATCCCGATCCGGCGGCGGAGCCGCCGCCCACGCTGCGCGAGGCGGTGCTGTCCAAGGCGCGCCGCCGCCGCAGCCCGGCCGTGCTGGGCGTGTCGTCCGTGGTGGTCCCGTACGCGGAGCAGGTCGCGCTCATGGACGACCTGCTCGGCGAGCTGAGCGGGCCCCAGTGGGAGGCCCCGATCGCCAGGCACGGCACGGTCAGGGGGCTGGTGGAGCACCTGGCGGCCAACGACGCGACCGTGGCCCGGTTCATGGGCGTGCGCGGCATGAGCGGCCTGCCCGTGCACCGGCGCTGGCGCGAGCAGGCCGGCAGCCTGCTCGAACGGGTCTCCGCCGGCAGCGAGGTGCTGCTCGGCGTCGAGGTCGCGCTGGCGGGGGTCCGGCCGGCCCGCGCGCCGCTGCGCCAGGCCCTGATCCAGCGCACGTTCGAGACGTGGACGCACGCCGACGACATCAGGGCCGCCACCGACCGCTCCCAGGAGCCGCCGCGTCCCGAGCACGTGCACATGATCGCCGAGTTCGGGCTGGCGCTGCTGCCCCGGGCGATGCGGGAGCCGCGCCGCGACGTCTCGGCCACCGTCGTGCTGACCGGGCCGGGCGGCGGCACCTGGACGATCCCGCTGTCGCCCACCTCCGACCACGTCGCCGTGCTGCTGTCGGCCGGCGCGGTGGACTTCTGCCGGCTGCTGGCCAACCGCCGGCCGTCCGACTCCTTCCCGTACGCCGCCGAGGGCGACTCCGCCCTCGCCCGCGACATGATCAGCGCCGCCGCCACGTTGGGGTGTGACTGATGGCGAGGGAGCGCCGTCGCCTGGAGGAGCGGCGGGAGCGAAGCGACCAGAGCGGGGGAAGGCGACGGCATCGAGGGCGACCGAGTTCGCCTCACGGAGTGAGGCCATGAACACAGACATGGAGCTGTGCACGCGGCTGACCGCCGGTGACCTCGACGCGCTGGCCGACGCCTACGACCAGCACGGATCGTACGTGTACGGGGTCGCGGTCAGGGTCACCGGCAGCCAGGCGCACGCCGAGGAGATCACCCAGAACGTGTTCACGGCCCTGTGGGAGCAGCCGCTCTCCTACGACCCCGCGCTGGGGTCGTTACGCGGCTGGCTCGTCAGCCGGGCCCTGCACGAGTCGGCCGTGCGCTCGAAGGTCGGCTGACCCGTCAGCTGATCGGGGCGTTCCAGGTCAGGAGCACGGGCTCGGCGTGCTCGAAGCCGAGCCGCGAGTACGTGCCCGTGTCCAGCTTCAGCAGCCTGCCCTCCTCGGGCCCGAGGCCCAGCCAGCGGGCGGCCAGCACGCGCAGGAAGTGCCCGTGCGCCACCAGCGCCACCTGCCCCCCGGCCTTCCTGGCCCGCTCGATCACCCGGTCGGCGCGGGCGGCGACCTGCTCGGCGCTCTCCCCGGGGTGCTCGGCGTCGCCGGGGATCACGCCGTCCCGCCACAGGTACCAGCCGGGGTGGCTCTCGCGGATCTTCGGCGTGGTGATCCCCTCGTAGCCGCCGTAGTCCCACTCCCACAGGTCCGGGTCCACCTCGTAGCCGGTCAGGCCGGCCAGCTCCGCCGTACGCCGTGCGCGCTGGGCGGGGGAGACCAGCACCAGGTCGAACGACTGCCCCTTGACCAGCGGCGCCAACGCCCTGGCCTGGTCCTCGCCGTGCTCCGTCAAAGGCAGGTCCGTACGTCCGGTGTGCTGACCCGCCTTGCTCCATTCGGTCTCACCGTGCCGGAGCAGCAGCATCTCTTCCATGGAGTCCATCATCCGGTATGCCCGATTCCGGCCGGGCGTCAGGTGGCGAGCTCCTCGACGACGGGGGCGAAGGCGTCCAGGTCGCGCTCATGATGCACCACGAAATACGAAATATCGTGCTCATCCCGCCAATAGCGGAGCTTGTCGATGATGTCGGCGCGGGTCCCGAGCAGGACCTGCGGCGTCTCGCCGAGCGACGAGCTGTCGGCCGCGCTCCACGCCTCCTCCGCCTTCCGCTCGCCCACCTGCACCACGCTCGTCCCCAGCTCCAGCGCGTCGTAGCGCTCGCCCGCGGCCTCGCGCACGATCTCGATCTTCCTCAGGAACGCCGCCGGCCCGCCGTCCCGGTCGTCGGGCCCGCTCCCGTCCGGCCGGACCCGCATCCCGAGGTTCACGACGTCCGCCTCTTCGGCCGCCAGCCGCAGCATGCGCGGCCCGCCCCCGCCGAGCGCGATCGGCGGGCACGGCCTCCGTACGGGCTTGGGCTGCTGGTCGAGCCCGTCGATGCGGTAGTGCTTGCCCTGGAAGCTGAACGGCCCGTCCCCCCAGAGCCCCTTGAGCACGGCCACGGCCTCCCGCAGCCGCTCCACCCGCACCCCCGGCGGCTCCAGCGTCAGCCCGGCCCCGTCGTAGTCGCGCGCCATCCACCCGGTCCCGATTCCGACCTCCAGCCGCCCGCCGGACAGCAGGTCGAGCGTGGCCGCCTCCTTGGCCAGCACGGCCGGATGCCGGAAGTCGTTGGCGAACACCAGCGTGCCGACCCGCAGCCGGGTGGTGGCGCAGGCGGCCGCCGTCAGCGCGGCGATGGGGGCGAACCTGGGGCCGACGAGATGGTCGGGCACGAGGAGCACGTCGTACCCCTGTGCTTCGAGCCGCCGCGCCTTCTCCGCCCAGGCCGCGCCCGACCCGGCCTCCCGCACCACCGCCCCGAACCTGAACCGCCGCACGATGCCTCCCATCACCTTGAGCAAGCGCTTGGGCGACACTGTACGCGCCGACCGGCCGCGCGGTCAGCGGGAGGGGAGAGCGAGGGCGATGCCGGTGGCGGCGGCGGTGAAGACGAGCCAGGCCACGCCGCCCACCGCGCCCGGGAGCCCGGCGATCCAGGCGACCGGGATGAGGAACGGCGCCACGATCATGGCGATGGCCGCCCACTTCGGCGCGGCGCTGCGGAGTGCGGCGACCCCCAGCAGCACGAAGCCGAGCAGGCTCAGGAAGAACGTGAACCCGAGGATCGACGTCGGCATCCCCTCGCTCAGCTCCGTGACGAGCCGGTTCGTGGTGGGCACGTCGAGCCCGGCCTTGGCGGCCGCGTAGATGGTGTCGTCGGAGGTCAGGCCGAAGGGCAGGGCCATGGCGAAGGCCAGGATCATGCCCACCAGCCCCAGCGCGGGCCGCCCCGACCGGGCCACCTTGCTCACCGCGAAGATCGCGGGGATGAGGGTGACGGCGCCGAGGGCGGCGACCCAGCTCCAGAGCGCGTACGCGCCGAGGTCGGCGACGATGGCGCGGATGTACGGCTCGCCCTCGGCCGTGGCGTCGAACGGGCCGAGCAGGAGCGACACGGCGACGGTGAGCGGTGAGATCGCGGCGCAGGCGATCATCGCGCTCCGGGTGAAACCGGCGGTGGAGGAGGTTGTCTCAACTGTGGTCATGCCCCGAGGGTGAGCCCGCGGGGGCGGGGCGTGCATGAGTAGGGGCTACTCAAATCGCGGGTTTACCAAGCGCTTGCTTAGGTGCCAGACTGGGGGCATGGAGATCCCGGTGCGCCAGGTGACGGACGACGAGGCGGCGTTCTTCGGCGAGCACGGCTGGGTGCGGCTCGGCCGGCTGATCGACCCGGGCACCGCCGCGGCCCTGCGCGAACGCGCCACCGGCTTGCTGAACGGCCGGTCCAGGAGCCACGAGACGCTGGTCGACGAGGCGTTCGGGCAGTCGAGGGACATCGCGGCGAGCGACGAGATGTTCGGCGCGCTGACGTCGAGCCCCGAGATGGGGCGCAACGCCGTACGGCTGCTGCGCGGCGTCCGGGCCGTGCGCGTGCAGGTCACCAACCTCCTGGTCAAGGAGGCGGGGGAGCACGGCGCGACCGAGTTCCACCAGGACTTCCCCTGGATGCCGATGGACCGCTCGGCCATGCTGACCGTCTGGCTGGCCCTCGCCGACGTGCCCGCCGACATGGGGTCGCTGCGCTTCTACGACCGTTCGCACCGGTACGGGCTGCTCGGCCGGAGCTTCACCCGCCCGGGGGACGACCAGCTCACCCAGCACCCGTGGCTCAAGGAGCTGGAGCTGTCGCCGCCGCTCGACCTCAAGGCGGGCGACGCCACCGTGCACCACGCCCTGACCGTGCACGGCGCGCCCGCGAACCGCCGCGACAGCCCGCGCCTGTCGTTCACCGTCACGTACTTCGACGCCGACGCCCTCTACACCGGCCTGCCCTACCGGCAGACCGACGGGCTCGGGCTCGAGGTCAACCGGCCGTTCGAGCACGAGAGGTTCCCCGTCGTGAGCCTCGGAGGCCGGGATGCCTGAGACCGTACGGGGGCCGGTGGCGGAGCTCGGAGCGACGCTCATGCACGAGCACGTCTTCGGGCTGAGCCCCGAGATCCTGTGGAGCTGGCCGGACATCCCCGAGGGCTGGGACCTCGAGACGCGGGCGCGCGAGGCGGCGGGCAAGCTCGACGCGCTCAAGGCCGAGGGCATCGACACGATCGTGGACCTGACCGTGGTGGGGCTCGGCAGGTACATCCCCGCCGTCCGGCGCGTGGCCGAGCTGACCGGCGTGAACATCGTGGCCGCCACCGGCCTGTACACCTACGACGCGCTGCCGCCGTACTTCGCCAACCGGGGCCCGGGGTCGCTGTTCGGGGGGCCGGACCGGCTGGCCGAGTTCTTCGTACGGGACATCGTCGAGGGGATCGGGCGGTCCGGCGTCAAGGCGGCCATGCTCAAGTGCGCCTCCGACCACCTGGGGATGACCAAGGGCTGCGAGCGGGTGTTCCGGGCGGTCGCGCAGGCGCACCTGGAGACCGGCACGCCGATCACCACGCACTCCCACAGCGCCTCCAGGGGCGGCCTCGAACAGCAGCGCCTCCTGGGCGAGCTCGGCGTGGACCTGGGCAAGGTGGTCATCGGGCACGCCGGGGACTCCACCGACGTGGCCTACCTGGAAGAGCTGATCGCCAACGGCTCCTACCTCGGCATGGACCGCTTCGGCATCGAGACGATCAGCCCGTTCGAGGACCGCGTGGAGATCGTGGCGAAGCTATGCGAGCGCGGACACGCCGGAAAAATGGTCTTAAGTCACGACTCGTACTGCTTCAACGACCGCTTCGACGCCGACGTCGTACGGCGGCGCCACCCCAACTACCACCTTCTCCACGTCCCCCGCGACGTCGTTCCCGAGCTCCGCAAGAGGGGCGTCACGGACGACCAGGTCCACCAGATGCTCGTCGACAACCCGCGGAGGATCTTCGCATGACCGGTGACATCGAGGACTTCGACGTCGGCGCGGACTGGCACGTCGCCGCCCCGTACGACTTCCTTCGCAGGCTGCGCCGGGAGCGGCCGGTCTTCCGCAGCGAGCACCTCGGCGCGTACGTCCTGACCCGCCACCCCGACGTGCGCGCGGCCTACGGCGACCCGCGGCGCTTCTCCTCCAAGGGCTCGCTCACGATCTCCCGCAGCCTCACCAGCGAGACCAGGGAGAAGCTGGGCGAGCACGGCTCGTTCCTGTCCAGCTTCGTGGCGAACGTGGACCCGCCCGACCACACCCGCCTGCGCCGGTCGGTGTCGAAGGCGTTCACGCCGCGCGCCGTGGCGGCCATGGAGCAGGAGTTCCGGCGGCTCAACGAGGACCTGCTCGACCGCCTGGAGCCGCGCAAGAGCGCCGACTTCGTCGGCGAGATCGGCCACGAACCGTCCATCAAGCTGACCGCCCGCTTCATCGGCGTGCCCGAGGCCGACGAGGCGTTCGTGCAGGCGCACGTCAAGGACTGGTTCCAGCTCTTCCTGTCGCCGCAGCCGCCGGAGCGCCAGCTCGAACTCGCCGGCAGCTTCCTGACCTATCTCGACTACGTGGACCGCCTGGTCGCCTCCCGGGCCAAGGACCCGCAGGACGACTTCACGTCCCTGATGACCTCCCTGATCGGCGCGGAGCTGACCCATCGCGAGGTCGTCGAGCTGATCTCCACGATCCTGCTCGGCGGCAACGACACCGTCCCCAACCAGCTCGGCAACACCGTCCTGCGCCTGCTGCGGGAGGACGCCTGGCCGGTGCCGCCCGACCTGGTCGCGAACGCCGCCGAGGAGTGCATGCGCATCGACGGCGCGTCGCTGGGCTCGTTCCGCTACGCCGTGACCGACATCCCTCTGCACGGCGTGACGATCCCGGCCGGAGCCCTCGTCCTGCTCTCCACCGACTCCGCCGCCCACGACGAGAGCGTCTTCCCCGAGCCCGAGCGCTTCCTGATCGACCGGCCGAACGCCGCCGAGCACATGGTCTTCGGCTACGGCATCCACTTCTGCGTCGGCGCCGCGCTCGGCCGCCTGCAGCTGCGCACCGCGCTCGACGTGCTCAGCCGCCGCCTGCCCGGCCTGCGGCTCGTCCCCGGCGAGCCGGTCGCCCACCGCAGGTCGATCGTCGGCCGCGGCCTGACGTCCCTGGCGGTGGAGTGGTGAGCGGCCGCCCCTCGGGCCGGTTCGTCCCAGGCCGGTTCGACGGGCGGGTCGCGATGGTGACGGGCGCGGGCTCGGGCATCGGCGCGGCCTGCGCGGCGCGCCTGGCCGCCGAGGGAGCCTGCGTCGGCGTCCTGGACCTGCGCGCGGCCGGGGCGAAGTCCACCGCGGCCGGCATCCGCGCCCGCGGCGGCACGGCCATGGCCCTGACCTGCGACGTCTCCGACGAGAAGCAGGTGGAGGAGGCGGTCGCGGCCCTGGTGACGTCGTTCGGCCGGGTGGACGTCCTGCACTCCAACGCCGCCGCGCTCGACGCCGCCGTCTACGGCCGCGACCGGGATCTCGACTCGCTCGACGTCGAGGTCTGGGACCGCACGATGGAGGTCAACCTGCGCGGCGCCATGCTCATGGTCAAGCACACGGTGCCCGCCATGCCGGACGGCGGCGCCATCGTCCTCATGTCGTCGGTGTCCGCCCTGGTCGGGGACGAGGTCCACGCCGCGTACGGGGCCTCGAAGGCGGCCCTGATCGGCTTCACCCGCTACGTGGCCACGATGTACGGCTCCCGCGGCGTCCGCTGCAACGCCGTCGCCCCCGCCCTCGTCCTCACCCAGGCCGCCCAGCGGGCCCTGAGCCAGGGGCAGCTTGCCGACAAGGCCGCCGAACGGCTCCTGCCGTGGCCGTGCACCCCCGACGACGTCGCGAACCTGGTGTGCTTCCTCGCCTCCGACGAGGCCCGCTGCATCACCGGACAGACCCTGACCATCGACTCCGGCACCCTGGCCCACCGCCCGCAGCACGCCGTCCAACGCTGGCGCGACCTGAACGACGGCGGGGCTCACTGACGCCGATGGGCGGGCGCCGCGCGGGGCACCCGCCCATCGAGCCACCGGCCGTCATGCCGGTGGTATGGGAAGATCCTCCCCATACATGCGGTGAACAGGGGAGGTCTCATGGAGCCGGTGGCGGTCGGGCTGATCGGAGCGGGCCCGTGGGCCGAGATGGCGCACGCGCCGATGCTGTCCAAGGGGCCGCACACGCGGCTGGCCGGGGTGTGGGCCCGCCGTCCCGAGGCGGCCGCCCGGCTCGGAGCGCCGGTGTTCGAGCGCGTCGAGGAGCTGTTCGACGCCTGCGAGGCCGTGGCGTTCTGCGTGCCGCCCGCCGTACAGGCCGAGCTCGGCGTCCGCGCCGCCCGCGCGGGCAAGGCGCTGCTGCTGGAGAAGCCGCTCGCGGACACGCTGGACGGCGCGCGGCGCCTGGCCGAGGCCGTCGCGGAGGCGGGCGTCGCCTCCCAACTGGTGCTCACCCTGCGGTACGCCCCCCAGGCCCGCGCCTTCCTGGCCCGGTGCCGCGAGATCCAGCCGTTCGGCGGCCACGCCGCGAACATCTCCGGCACCCTCCTCGGCGACCACCCCTTCGCCACCCCCTGGCGGCTGGAGCGCGGCGTGCTGCTCGACGTCGGCCCGCACGTGATCGACCTGCTGGGCGCCGCGCTCGGCCCGGTGACCGGCGTGCGCGCGCACGGCGACCCGCTCGGCTGGACCGGCCTGCTGCTCGAGCACGAGGGCGGCGCGGTCTCCGAGGCGTCGCTGTGCATGGCCGCGGTCGGCGACCTGCCGCCCTCGACGTTCGCCGTGTACGGCCGCACCGGCAGCGCCGTGCTCCCGCACTTCGACGACGATCCCCTGGACACCATCGCCGAGGAGTTCGCCGGAACCGTGCGGAACGGCGGTGGCCACCCGCTCGACGCCGCCCACGGGCTCAGGCTCCAGGAGATCATCGCCGAGGCGGAGTCCCAACTGGCCCCTTGACGCCGCGGGCATCCGGAGGATTGATAGCGTTTGTCCGATGCGCAGGGTCGCAGCGAAGTCCGGTGCGAGTCCGGCGCTGTCCCGCAACTGTCATAGCCAGGTCGCCTGCCTCTGCGCTGACGTCATCAACCCTCGTGGAAAAGGGTGATCCGTCGCTCAAACGCGGGTCTCTCGGTTCCGACAGTGAAAGGACTACTCGTGAGGCCCCGACGTACGGCCCTCGCGGGCGCGCTGCTGGGAACGCTGATCCTGGCCGGATGCGGCCAGACCGGCACCACAGCCACCCCGTCCGCCGCCCCCAGCGCTTCCCCCGCCCCCGCGTCCTCGGCAGATTTCCCCGTCACCGTCGAGGCGGGCAACGGCAAGGTCACCCTCGCCAAGAAGCCCGAGCGGATCGTCTCCCTCTCGGCCACCCACACCGAGACGCTCTTCGCCATCGGCGCGGGCCCCCAGGTCGTCGCCGTGGACGACCAGTCGAACTACCCGGCCGAGGCCCCCAAGACCGACCTGTCCGGCTTCAAGCCCAACGTCGAGGCCATCGTCGCCCAGAAGCCCGACCTGGTCATCGTCTCCAACGACATCGACCAGATCGTCGCCGAGCTGGGCAAGGTGAACGTGCCCGTCCTGCTCGAACCCGCCGCCACCAAGCTCGACGAGGCGTACGAGGAGATCGCCGAGATCGGCGCGGCCACCGGCAACCAGGCCAAGGCCGACGAGGTCGTCTCCGGCATGAAGACGGCCATGGACAAGCTGGCCGCCGAGGCGCCCAAGGACAAGAAGCTCACCTACTACCACGAGCTCGACCAGACGCCGTACGCGGCGACGTCCCAGACGTTCATCGGCCAGGTCTACGGCCTGTTCGGCCTCACCAACATCGCGGACAAGGCGCCCGACCAGGCGGGCGGCTATCCGAAGCTGTCGGCCGAGTTCGTGGCCCAGGCGGACCCCGACATGATCTTCCTCGGCGACGTCAAGTGCTGCCAGCAGAGCAAGGACACCCTGGCCAAGCGGCCGGGCTGGAAGGGCCTGTCGGCCATCAAGAACGACCAGGTGATCCAGCTCGACGACGACCTGGCCTCCCGCTGGGGGCCGCGCGTCGTCCAGCTCGCCGAGTCCATCGGCGCCGCGGTCGCCAAGGCCGGGGCCAAGAGCTGACCATGGCGGCGCAGGCCGGCCCGTCGAGGGCCAGACCACTCTGGATCGCGTGCGCCCTGGGCGTGCTGGCCGTCTGCATGATCGCCGGGCTGCTGGACGGGGCGGCCGACATCTCGCCCTGGCAGGTGGTGCTCCAGGCCGTGGACTGGCTGCCGTTCGTGCACGTGGACTCCGGGCTCGCGCCGGTCGAGCAGGGGCTGCTGTTCGAGCTGCGGCTGCCGCGGGTGCTGGTGGCCGCGGTGGTCGGAGGGCTGCTGGCCATGGCGGGGGCGGGGTACCAGGGCGTGTTCCGCAACCCGCTCGCCGACCCGTACCTGCTGGGGGCCGCGGCCGGGGCCGGCCTGGCGACGACCGTGGCCATCGTGCTGCTGCCGGAGTCGGGCGCGAGCATCCCCGTCGCGGCCTTCCTCGGGGCCGTGGGCGGGGTGTTCCTCGCGTACACGCTCGGCAACACCGCCGGACGCTCCGGCGGCACCGCGACGCTGGTGCTGGCCGGGGTGGCGGTCACCTCGTTCCTGACCGCGATCCAGACGTTCATCCAGCAGTTCAAGGTCGAGGAGTTGCAGCGCGTCTACTCGTGGATCCTCGGCGACGTCGGCGGCGGGTGGGACCAGTTCTGGCTGGTGCTGCCGTACGCGGCCGTCTCGGCCGTGCTGCTCCTGCTGCACGGGCGGATGCTCGACGTGCTGTCCGTGGGCGACGAGGAGGCCACCAGCCTCGGCGTGCGGGCGGCCAGGGTGCGCCTCACCGTGCTGCTGGCCGCCTCCCTGGCCACCGCGGCGGCCGTGGCGGTGAGCGGGCTGATCGGGTTCGTGGGCATCGTCATCCCGCACATCGTGCGGCGGCTGGCGGGCGGCTCGTACCGGATCGTCCTGCCGCTGTCGCTGATCGGCGGCGGGGCGTTCCTGGTGCTGGCCGACCTCATCGCGCGTACGGTGATCGCGCCCGCCGAGCTGCCGATCGGAGTGGTGACCATGTTCGTGGGGGCGCCGTTCTTCGTCGGTGTCCTGCGCATGACGAGGCGGACGGCGACGTGATCAGCACCCAGGCGCTGTCGGTGCGGCTCGGCGACCGCGAGGTCGTGTCCGACGTCTCGCTCCAGGTGCGCCGCGGCGAGTGGCTGGCGATCATCGGGCCCAACGGGGCGGGCAAGTCCACCCTGCTCAAGGCCGTCATGGGCCTCGTCGCGCACCGGGGCGAGGTCACGCTGGACTCCCGCCCGGCGGCCCGGCTCAAGCCCCGCGAACGTGCCCGCCTGCTGGCCTACGCCCCCCAGACCCCCGCCCTGCCGCCCGACATGACGGTCTTCGACTACGCGCTGCTCGGGCGCACCCCGTACATCCCCTACCTGGGCCGCGAGAGCGCGCACGACCGGGAGGTCACCGCCGGCGTGCTCGAACGGCTCGACCTGACCGCGCTCGCCATGCGGCGCGCGGGGGAGCTGTCCGGCGGCGAGCGCCAGCGCGTGGTGCTGGCCAGGGCGCTCGCCCAGGAGGCGCCCGTCCTGCTGCTGGACGAGCCCACGACGGCCCTGGACCTCGGGCACCAGCAGCAGGTGCTGGAGCTGGTGGACCGGCTGCGGCGGGCGGACGGCCTGACCGTCGTCACCACCCTGCACGACCTGACCGTCGCCGGCCTCTACGCCGACTCCCTGCTCCTGCTGGCCGACGGGCGCGCGGTGGCCTCCGGCAAGCCCGCCCAGGTGCTCACCGAGCCGTTGGTGGGACGGCACTTCGACGCCCATGTCAAGATCGAGCCGGGGCCGGACGGCCGGCCCGTCGTGCACCTGGTCAGGGGAGGGTCATGAAGCTCACATATCGGGTGGAGGACGGGGCGCGGCTGGGAGCGCTGCTGTGGGAGTTCGGGCCGGGCTGGCGGATGATCTCCTCCGCGCTGCTCGGCGGCGGGATCGGCCCGCGCGAGTGGGTGCTGAACGCGCAGGTGGTGGCCGGATATTCACGGATGGACCCGGTCGACCACCTGCTGTCGTTAGGTCCGGCGGGGGACGGCGTCGGCATGCTGACCGCCGCCTCCGTCGACCGCTGCGTCCAGGCCTCGGACGGCGGCGTGGAGGCGTACGCGACCGTCGGCCTCCGCGTCCCGACCTGGGCCGCCGCCCCGGAGGGGAGCGCGGACCCGGAGCTGGCGCCGATGCGGGTGGGGACCATCAACATCGTGACCGTGCTGCCGGTGGCCCTGACGGACGCGGCCCTGGTCAACGCGGTGATGACGGTCACGGAGGCGAAGTCCCAGGCGCTGATCGAGGCGGGTTTCCCCTGCACGGGTACGGCGTCGGACGCGGTCTGCGTGGCCGCGCCGGCGGACGGGCCCGCGGAGCTGTTCGGCGGGCCGCGCTCGGAGTGGGGCGCCCGCGCGGCCCGCGCCGTCCACGCAGCGGTCCGCCATGGCGCCGAGGCGTGGCGACCTCGTGACTTTAAGTGACGAGATTTGGGCAAGTAGCATGTGGGCGAGGGCGAGAATCCCGATACTGGGTGGGTGACCGCAATGGCGACGATCGAACCGGCGGGGCGCACGGCATTTCCCAGTGCGCCGTTCACTGTCGACGACCTGCTCGAGTTCCCCGACGACGGGAATCGTTACGAGCTCTTCAACGGGAGCCTTGTAGTGAGCCCTGCCCCCATGCCCCTGCATCAGCGTGTCATCAACCGGCTGACGCGGATCCTCGAAGACGCAGCGCCTCCAGGACTGGAGGCTTTGTCATATGTGAACGTCAGCCCAGGCCCCAAGGATCTCTACATCCCCGACATTGTCGTCGTGCCTGAGTCGGCGACCGAGTCGGTGGGGCTCAAGTTCGCCCCCAGCAACCTGCTGCTGGTCGGGGAGGTGGTCAGCCCAAGCACTGGGATGTACGACAGGACGCTCAAAGCGGCGGCATACGCAGCGGCGGGCATTCCTCTTTATTGGCGCGTTGAACCTGACGGGCCAGTACTCTACGTCTACGAACTCGAAGGTGACACCTACAAAGAGCCTGTCGCCTACAAGGCAGGGGCCACGGTGACGCTGTCGTCGCCCTATGCCGTCAGCTTCGATCCCGCCGACTTGGTCGGTCGCCGGTTCTCGAACTCGTAATCCTCGGCCGCCCCTTGTGGCGTGACGCGGCCCGCTTCCAGGTCGGCCAGGATCGCCTCGGGGTCGCGTTCGGCCGGTGGGCCGAGGCCGGCGCCGCCCGTCGTCTCCACGATGAACGCCTCCCCGGCCGCGAACCGCACGTTGTTGACCTTGGACGCCAGCCGTTCCACCGTCCCGTCCAGGTGGCGCCTGAAGAAGCCGCCGAGCCGCCCCGGCTGCCCGCCGGCACGGCCAGGGGGCGGGAGGCGGAGGCGGTCGCCGCGGGTGGTGACGTGGCAGTCGGCCAGGAAACGGTAGACCGTGCGCGAGCCCAGCCCGCCGCGGAAGCGGCCGGGGCCGCCCGAGTCCGGGATGGTCTCCACGGACTCGACGATCAGCGGGCAGCGGCTCTCCACCGGTTCCGCCTGCGGGACCGAGTTGCGGCCGATGCCGAAGTGCACGCCCGTGGCGTCCGGGCCGTCCAGGCCCCGGCGGGCGCCCACGCCGCCGAAGTCGTAGGAGAGGTGGATCCAGTACGGCGCCCCGACGGCGGCGATCGAGAACGGCTGCAAGATCCCGCTGGGGGCGATGGCACGCTCGGGGACGGCGTCGGACATAGCCTGGAAGACGGCCTCCATGGCGGCGTAGATCGGGACGTACCGGCCGCCGCACGGGTAGGGGGAGCGGGCGTTGAGCAGGGAGCCCTCGGGGAGGCGTACGTCGATGGCGCGCAGGCAGCCGTCGTTCATGGGGATCGTGGGGTCGAGGAAGCAGCGGACGGCGAAGACGGCGGCGGCGAGGGACTGCGAGGCCGAGGCGTTGATCGCGGCGGGGACCTGCGGGCCGGTGCCCGCGAAGTCCAGCACGGCTCGTTCGTCGCCGAGGGTGACGGCGACCCGGATTTCATGCGATTTTTCGGGATTTATGCCGTCATCGTCGATCGGGTACGTCGCCTCGAACCTGCCCGCCGGCAGCTCGGCCAGCGCCGCGCGGGTCCTGGCCTCGGTGTAGTCCAGGTAGTCGTCGACGCCCGCGCTCAGGCCCTCCGCGCCGTACTCGCCGACCAGGGTCTCCAGCCGGGCGGCGGCCACCGCCGTCCCGGCCACCAGGGCTCGTACATCGCCCATGACCTTGTCGGGGGTACGGCTGTTGGCCCGCAGGATGGCCTCCACGGTCGGATCCAGGCCCTCCTCGGTGGCCAGGCGCACCGGCGGGAGCTGGAGGCCCTCCAGGAAGATGTCCGTCGCGAGCGGGGCCATTCCGCCTGCCGAGAGGCCGCCCAGGTCGGAGACGTGGATCATGGTGGCGGTGAAGTACGCGGGGGCCCGGCCGACGAAGACCGGGCGGTAGAGGAGCAGGTCGTTGGTGTGCACGCCGCCCCGGTAGGCGTCGTTGAGCACGTACACGTCGCCCGGGTTCATCCGGTCCGCGGGGATGTCCTTGAGGAGCTCGGGGAGCGCCACCTTGAGCGCCATGCTGTTCATGAGGGTGGTGGCCATGGACTGGGCGATCAGGCGGGCCCGGGCGTCGAGGACGGCGGCCGAGGCGTCGGAGCCCTCCACGATGAACGTCGAGTACGCGGAGCGGACCACCACGATGCTGGCCTCTTCCGCCGCGACGACGAGCGCGTTCCTGAGCACCTCGGCGGTCAGGAGGTCCGGCATGTCGTGCTCCTGGTGAGGTGGACGGCGCGGGTCCCGGCGAGGGTGGCGGCCCAGCCGGGCGGGACGACGATCGTGGACTCGGCGTCCTCGATGATCGCGGGGCCGTGGAGCGGGCGGTCGGCCATGGTGTCCCTGGTGTGGACGGGGACCTCGGCGTAGCCGCCGCTCTCCGGGAAGTACGCCCGCCTCGCCCGGGGCACGGCCGCTGCCGTCCCGCCCCCGTCTGCCCCGTCCCCGTCTGCCCCGTTCCCGGTGGTGTCGGGGGGTGGTGAGGTGGGGGCGGTGAGGTGGATGCGGTAGCTGACCAGTTCGATCTCGCCCCGTTGCGCGATCCCGTACACCTCCTCGTACCGTGCGAAGAAGCGGGACGCCAGCACCTCCCGGGAGGACGTCCACGCGACGGTCAGGTCGTGGGACTGGCCCTTGAAGCGGACGTCCACCGACCGTGACACCAGCACCCCGGGGTCCGAGAGTGAGACGCCCAGGTCGGCGGCGGCGTCGGTGGCCAGGGAGGTGAAGACCGCGGAGGAGTCGGGGGCGTCCAGGCGGGACAGGACGCGGTCCGTGGAGAGGGCGCCGGTGAGGAGTCCGGCCGCCGAGGCGACGCCGCAGTGCGCGGGCACCACCACCGTCCCGATCCCGAAGCGCTCCGCGACCCGGGCCGCGTGCATGGGCCCGGCGCCGCCGAAGGCGACCAGGGCGAAGCCGCGCGGGTCGATGCCGCGCTGCACCGTCACCACGTGCACCGCCGACGCCATCGAGGCGCTGACGATCTCGTGCACGGCGTACGCGGCCTCCTCCCGGGAGACCCCGAGCGGCGAGGCCAGCCGGTCGAGGGCCTTGGCGGCCAGGTCCGGGGTCAGGGGGAGCGAAGCGGAGGAGAGGTAGCCGAGGACCAGGTTCGCGTCCGTGACCGTGGGTTCGGAGCCGCCCAGGCCGTAACAGGCGGGCCCGGGGGAGGAGCCCGCCGAGTGCGGGCCGACGCGGAGCGCGCCGGCGGCGTCGAGCCAGGCGACGCTGCCCCCGCCCGCCCCCACCTCCGCCAGGTCGATCGCCGGAGTCTTGATGGGCACGCCGGTGCCGGCCCGCCGGCCGCCGAAGCTGCCCTTGCCGCCGACGTGGAACTCGTTCGTGATCTCGGGCGTCCCGCCGCGCACGACGCACGCCTTGGCGGTGGTCCCGCCCATGTCGAACGAGATCACGTCCGGGAACCCGGTCCCGGCCGCCGCCAGCACCCCCGCCGCCGGGCCCGACTCGATCGTGGCCACCGCGCGCCGGGCGGCCAGCTCGGCGGAGATCACGCCGCCGCTCGACTCCATGACGTGGACGGGCGCGCGGATCCCGATCTCGGCCAGCCGCTCCCGGAGCTGCGAAAGGTACGAAGCCATCAATGGGCCGATATATGCGGACATGATGGTGGTGGTGGCGCGCTCGTACTCGCGGATCTCCGGCCAGATCTCCGACGACGTCACCACGTCCGGGATCGATTCCCGCAGGAGCTCGGCGACCTGTCGCTCATGGGCCGGGTTGGCGTACGAGTGCAGCAGGCAGACCGCCGCCGACCTGATGCCGCGGGCCGTGATCGCAGCGGCGGCCCGGCGTACGGAATCGAGGTCCAGCGGCGTCAGCACCGCGCCGCGCGCCGAGACGCGTTCCACCACCTCGAAGCAGTCGTCCGCGGCCACCGGCGGAGGCGGCGGCGAGAAGCGCAGATCGTAGCGGTCCTCCTCGACCCGCGCGTAGCGCCCGAGCGGGACGGCGGCGCGAAAGCCCTGGGTGGTGACAAAAGCCACCCGGACCCCCTTGCGTTCGAGCACCGCGTTGGTGGCCAGCGTCGTCGCGTGGACGACCCGCGTGACCTGCGCGGGGTCGCGGTCGCCGAGCGCGCGCGTAACGCCGGCCACGATGCCCGCGATGGGGTCGTAGTGGGTGCTCAAACATTTGGCCACGGCAATCGCGCCGAACGTGCCTCCAAGGACCACATCGGTGAAGGTGCCACCGACATCTACGCCGATCGTGTAGCCCACCCAGGTACGTTATGCCCCCTAGCAAGCGCTTGTCTACGTGGCGGTCTATTGACTTACAGCATGCGATTGGGACCCTGGTCCTAGACCTGCGTTGGGAGCGGAGATGGCGCGCCTCACAGCTCTTGCCGGTGGCGTCGCGACGGCACTGGTGCTGATCGCGATGCCGGCCGCGGCTCACGAACACCCGAGCGGGATCACCGACCTGGTGACCCCCGCCGTGGTGCGACTGGAAGCCGTGTCTCATGTGGAGATCACCCTGCTCGACCACATCGGCGAGCTCAAACATGTGGAGCGGTCCTACGACATCCCGTTCGCCGCGGGCACGGGGACCGTCGTCAACCCCGACGGCACGATCGTCGCACTCCGGCGCCTGGCCGTGAACCCCAACGACGTCGCGATCTACGCGGCGAACAAGGTCTTCGCCGAGCACCACAAGGTGAAGATCCCCCTCGACTACGAGAAGCACAAGCTCAAGGACGACCTCCTCAACCACCACCTGGCGGAGTGCTACCCGCCGAAGACCGACACCGCCACCTGCATCATCAACGTGACCACCGAGATCACGGCCTATCCCAACGTGTCGCCGCCGACCCCCAACGGCATCAAGGTCAAGTGCATCAAGGCCGGCCCGACGCCCGACAGCCCCGCCGTGCTGGTGCCGGTGACCCCCATGAGCGGAGGCGTCGGCATGCCCACCGCGCCGCTCGCCGACCAGGTGCCCGAGCAGGAGGGCGCGCCCACCAACGTGGCGGGCTTCCTCGGCCGGCCGGGCCCGAAGGTCCTGGAGACCGTCGAGATCGCCCACCTGGGCAAGGGCGGCGCGGGAGGTGCGGGCGGTGACAACGGCAGGCCGTTCGCCGACCCGGAGAAGAAGGTGGACGAGCCGGTCAAGCTGGGCGGCCTGGCCGACCAGGGACTCATCGGCGCCCCCGTGATCGGCGACAAGAACGGCCACGTCATCGGCCTGCTGGTGGGCGGCGGCAAAGAGGGCAGGATGATCGGCGTCAGGGAGATCAACGGCATCCTGGCCGCCGCCAAGGTGGCGCCGCGCAGAGGCGCGATCGACACGGCGTTCGAGGCGGCGCTGACCCGCTATCACACCAAGTACTACACGGAGGCCGCGCCCGGCTTCCAGCGGGTGCTGGAGCTCTATCCGGGCAACGTGGTGGCCGCCAAGCTGCTGAAGACCTCGCTGGAGAAACGGGGCGGGCCGGAGGACCAGGGCACGAAACAGGTGGCGGCCACGACCACCCGGTCGACCCCGCTGTGGCCGTTCATCGTGGCGGCCGGAATCCTTTTCATGGCGGCCGCGGGCGGGGCGTATCTGCTGTGGCGCCGCCGTGCTCCTGAAAAGGTGACAGAGCCGCCAGAACCACCGGGGGCGGCCGCGCCACCGCTCGACGACGGGGCCAGCCAGACCGTGGTCGTACGGCGGTCGCAGGCGTTCCCCATGGTCCCGCAGCAACAACAGCAGGTGATGACCGCGCCGAACCCGGCGATCAAGTACTGCACCTCGTGCGGCATGCGACTCGGGCCCGCGCATCGCTTCTGCGGTTACTGCGGCCACCCCATCGAGACGTGATGCCATTGAACGAAAGATCGCTCATCGGCCAGGAGGTGGCCGGGTACTACATCGAGGACATCGTCGGCAAGGGCGGCATGGCCGTGGTCTACCTTGCGCTCGACCCCAGGTTGAGCCGCCGGGTGGCGCTGAAGATCCTCAATCCGGTGCTCAGCGTCGACGACCGGTTCAGGCAGCGGTTCATCCTGGAGTCCAGAACGGTCGCCAGCATCGAGCACCCCAACATCATCCCGATCTACGAGGCCAACGCGGACGCCGACGGCGTCCTCTACATCGCCATGCGCTACGTCGACGGGCTCGACCTGCGCCGGCTCATCTACGACCGCGGACCCCTGCCGATCGCCCAGGCGAACCAGGTCTTCGCCCAGGTCGCCGCCGCCCTCGACGCCGCGCACGCGCACGACCTGATCCACCGCGACGTCAAACCGGCCAACATCCTGATGGCCGGCGACCACGTCTACCTCACCGACTTCGGCATCACCAAGCACCGCTCGTCGATCTCCGGGCTGACCCAGACCGACCAGTTCATCGGCACGCCCCGCTACATGTCGCCCGAGCAGATCAACAAGGAGCACATCGACGGCCGCGCCGACCAGTACGCGCTGGCCTGCGTGGTCTACGAGGGGCTGTCGGCGCGGCTGCCGTTCCAGCGCGAGAACGACATCGCCCTGCTCTGGGCCCACCTGGCCGAGCAGCCGACGCCGCTGTCGCAGCTCAGGCCCGACCTGCCCGCGCAGATCGACGCCGTGATGATGCGGGCGCTGGCCAAGGCGCCCGAGCAGCGCTACGCGACCTGCACGGAGTTCGTGACCGCGCTGCGTGACGCGATCAGCGGGCACCAGCCCGATCCCATGAACGGCCCCATGAGCGGCCCCACCAGCGGGCCCCACCTCGTGCCCCGCCAGGGTCCCCCCTCCGGGCGGCACCCGGCGCCGTACCCCGCGCCCGTCCCAGGACCCACGACGGGCCCCACGACCGGTCCCCCGACCGGTCCCCCGACCGGCCCTCCGATCGGCCCCGCCTCCGGGCCCACCTCGGGCCCGCGTCCCGCGCCCGTCCTGGGGCCCCCGTTCACGCCGATCGGGTCGGACCGGGCCCCCGCGCCCCCCACGCATCCGACCGCGCCCAGGAAACGCCCGGGACGCGTCCCGATCGTGGCCGCCACGCTGGTCGCCGCCGTCGCGGCCCTCGCGCTCGTCGCCATGATCATCATGAACCACCGCGGCGACACCTGGTCCCGCTACAAGACCAGCGCCGCCGCGCCGCTCACGTTCGAGTACCCGGGCGACTGGACCGTGCGCACCCACCAGGACCTGTTCGCGGTGGTCTCGCCGCACGCCCAGGAGTTCGAGTCCCTGTTCGTGGCCGGCCCCGGCGCGGACTGGTCGGCGATCTCCCAGGTCGTCGAGGACGACCCCGACTCCGCCTCGGGCGTCTACGTCCAGGTCTCCGACACCCTCGACGCCGGCGGCAACTCCGAGCAGATGAAGGCCAAGATGGAGGCCCTGCTGCCCGGCCAGGTCGACGTCGGCAAACCCGTGCCGGACCAGGCCGGCACCAGCCCCGCCACCCGCTTCGACGGCTCCCTGCACGACCCCGCGTCCGGCACCAGGCTGGGCTTCGTCAGCTACGTGATCGACCGCCAGCCCAAGACCATGCTCGTGATGTACTTCTGCGCCAAGGCCACGTGCGACGACGCCACCCAGACCCGCATCCGGCAGAGCGTCCATGTGTCATGACTTGTGACTCACTTGCGTGCGGCTTGGCCTGGGTGTTCAGGCGGTGTTCAAGGTGGGGGCCCGGCGTCTACCCTCCGGCTTGTGGGCATTCGTATAGTCATCGCCGACGATCAGGCGATGGTCAGGGCCGGGCTGCGCATGGTCGTCGACAGCGACCCCGGCATGGAGGTGGTCGGGGAGGCGTCCGACGGGCGTGAGGCCGTCGCCGTGGTCAGGCGTACGCGGCCGGACATCGTGCTCATGGACATCTCGATGCCCCGGCTCGACGGGCTGGCCGCGGCCAAGGAGCTGCTGGACGACCCGTCGCCGCCCAAGGTCATCACGCTGACCACGTTCGACACCGACGAGAACCTCTACGCCGCGCTGCGCGCCGGCACCAGCGGGTTCCTGCTGAAGGTGTCGCCGCCGGAGCA
Source organism: Nonomuraea sp. NPDC052116 (assembly GCF_040680035.1). Classification (NCBI taxonomy): domain Bacteria; kingdom Bacillati; phylum Actinomycetota; class Actinomycetes; order Streptosporangiales; family Streptosporangiaceae; genus Nonomuraea; species Nonomuraea sp. NPDC052116. The sequence continues at coordinate 100,852 of NZ_JBFAWA010000023.1, forward strand.
GCTCCTGGAGGCGATCAGGGTGGTGCACGCGGGTGACGCGCTGCTCGACCCGGCCGTGACGAGCCGGGTGATCGCCACGTTCGCGGGCCGGGCCGAGCCGACGCCCTCGCCCCGGCTGGCCGAGCTGACGCCGCGCGAGCTGGAGGTGCTGCGGCTGCTGGCGCGCGGCCTCACCAACGCGGAGATCGCCGGGGAGCTGTACGTGGGGGAGGCCACGGTCAAGACGCACGTGGCGCGGGTGCTGATGAAGCTGTCGCTGCGCGACCGGGCGCAGGCCGTGGTCTTCGCGTACGAGACCGGGGTGGTCCGGCCGGGCGCTGCCTGAGGGTTTGGCGGTACATGGAGCATCATGTGTATATTTTCCGTCAGAAGGCGGTAGACACAGGAGATATTTCATGCAAGCGTTCCCTCGGGTGCTGTTCGACGAGGCTCACAGCGAGTCGTGGACCGTCCGGCGCGAGGTGGCCGAGGCCATCAACCCCGCCCATCCCGACGACAACAGCTACGCCCGCGCGGCCGGGCTGCTCCGGCACCTGGGGCACACGGTCGGCGCCCACACCTCCGGCGCCCACACCTCCGGCGCGCTCACGCCCGAGACGCTCGCCGAGCAGGACGTCCTGGTGATCGCGCACCCGTCGGGAGAGCGGTGGGAACGTACCATCGGGCAGGGCAGCCCCGTCTTCACCGCCGCCGAGCTGGACGCGATCGAGTCCTTCGTCGCCGATGGCGGCGGGCTGGTGGTGCTGGCCGAGGAGGAGCAGGACAAGTACGGCAACAACCTGCGTGAGCTGCTCGGGCGGTTCGGGGTGGGCGTGGCGCACACCACCGTGCGCGACCCGAAGAACGCGCACCGTGACGTGGCCACCTGGGTGCTCGCCGAGCCCGCCACCACCTCCGGCCTGCTCGCCGGGGTCCGCGCGGCCTGCTTCTACCGCACCGGCGTCCTCACGGTCGCGGGAGAGGGCGAGGTGCTGTTCGCGACCTCGCCGACCGCCGACCCGGCGGGCGCGCCGCTGGCCGCCGTCGTCCGGTACGGCAAGGGGCGCGTGGTCGCGTTCGCCGACTCCGACCTCTTCGGCGACGACTCCATCGAGGACTACGACCACCGGCGCCTCTGGGGGAACGTGGTCACCTGGGCCGCCCGCGTCCCGGACGCCGGCGGCGCCGCCGGGTCGCGCGACGAGGCCAAGGCGGCCGGGTTCGCCCGGCTCAAGGCGGCCGTCGAGGAGCTGCGGCCGCTGCAGGTCAAGGATGGCTCGGTGCCGGAGGAGAAGGAGCGGGCGAAGGCGCTGGTGGCCGAGATCGGCGCGCGCCTGGGCGAAATATCGTCATATTTCCCGCATGACGCCGCGTACCTCCAGGCCGTTCAGGGGGACCTGGCGAAGTGGGCCGAGCAGGACCTCGGCGTGCCCGACTTCCTCGACTCGCTCGACCTGTTCCACCCCGACACCCAGCGCGCGGACGGGCTGGAGCACGTCGTGGTCTTCCCCATGTACACCCAGAACGGCAATCCCGCCCGCAACCTGGAGGCCGTCTGGATCCGGACGATCTGGCCGGACTGGCTGGCCGCGCTGGAGGCGGGCGGCTACGACAACCCGATGTTCGTGCCGATCGCCTTCGAGGACTTCACCTCCGGCTACGACACCCACTCCGCCGTGCTCTTCCCCGAGACGGTCGCGGTGCGGCAGGCTCCGGCGCGCTTCACCTGGGGCGGGATCTTCGCCGACCGCGAGGCCGCCAGGTTCAGGCGGGTGTCGCAGGCCGCCGCCGAGACGCTCAAGCTCGACCTGCCGCCGGACGCGGCCAGGCTGCTGGCCTCGCAGCGGCTCGCGCAGGACACGTTCGTGCTCTGGGACCTGGTCCACGACCGCACCCACAGCCACGGGGACCTGCCGTTCGACCCGTTCATGATCAAGCAGCGGATGCCGTACTGGCTGTACTCGCTGGAGGAGCTGCGCTGCGATCTGACCGCGTTCGGCGAGGCCGTCAAGCTGGAGGCCCAGGGCGTGCCGCACGCGCGGTACGTGCAGGTGGCGATCCTGTTCGACCGGCTGTTCAGGTTCCCGATCACCGGGGAGCGGGTGCGGAACTACGACGGGCTCGGCGGGCAGCTGCTCTTCGCGTACCTGCACCGCAACGACATCGTGCGCTGGACGGACAACCGGCTCACGATCGACTGGGAGCGGGTCGCGGACGGGGTCGCCGACCTGCGGGGCGAGGTCGAGAAGCTGTATCGCGACAGCATCGACCGGTCCAAGCTGGCGCACTGGCTGGCGGCGTACGAGCTGGTGGGCGCGTACGTGGCGCCGCATCCCGGCTCCGTGTGGGCCAAGGGGATCCAGGCGCTGCCGGAGGAGCAGAAGGCCAAGGTGGACGCGGTGCTGCCGGACGAGTTCCCCCTGAGCATGTTCTACGAGGCACTGCGCCGTAAGCTGGCCGAAGTGGTCGAATCGACTAAGGGACTTCGCGCATGATCATTCTGGTTACGGGTGCTGGGGGGCCGACAGGGGAGGCCGTTTCCGAATATTTCCGGAAAAATGGCCATACGGTGATCGGGGTCGACAAGGAGGACGTCGACCTGCTGGACCGTACCGCCGTACAGGGCCTGGCCGACTGGATCGAGCGCGATCACGGCCGCGTGGACGGCGTGGTGCACCTGGTCGGCGGCTGGCGCGGCGCCGGCTCGTTCGCCGAGACCAATCTCGACGACTGGGACCTCCTGCACGACCTGTTGATCCGCACGCTCCAGAACGTGTCGCTGGCCTTCGAGCCGCTGCTGCGGGACAGCGACAACGGCCGCTTCGTGATCGTCTCGGCCAAGGCGGCCGAGCGGCCCTCCGCCGGGGGCGCCGCCTACGCGGCGGCCAAGGCGGCGGCGGAGGCGTGGACGCTCTCCCTCGCCGACGCGCTCTCCGGCACCGGCAGCGCGGCCACCATCCTGGTGGTCAAGGCCCTGGTGAATGACGCCATGCGGGCCGAGAAGCCCGCCGCGAAGTTCGCCGGCTTCACCGACGTACACGACCTCGCGGCGGCCATCGGCGGCCTCTACGACCGCCCCGCCGCCGAGGTCAACGGCACCCGATTGGACCTTACTGCGTGACTTCCCGGCACGACCCCCGGCTCAAGGCGTTCGCCAGCGACAACTACGCCGGGGTACACCCCGAGATCCTCCAGGCCATCGCCGCCGCCAACGGCGGCCACCAGACCGCCTACGGCGAGGACGTCTACACCGAGGCCATGGGAGAGGTCTTCAAGCGGCACTTCGGCGAGCAGGCGCAGGCCTGGCCGGTCTTCAACGGCACCGCCGCGAACGTCGTCTCCCTCCGTTCGATGACCGCCCACTGGGAGGCGGTCATCTGCGCGGAAAGCGCCCACATCAACACCGACGAGGGCGGCGCGCCCGAGGTGGCGGGCGGCATCAAGCTGCTCACCGTGCCCACGCCCGACGGCAAGCTCACGCCGGAGCTGATCGACCGGCAGGCGTGGGGGTTCGGCGACGTGCACCGGGCGCAGCCGCGGGTGGTGTCCATCTCCAACACCACCGAACTCGGCACCCTCTACACGGCCGACGAGATCGCGGCGATCTGCTCGCACGCCCATGAGTTGGGGCTGCTCGTCCACCTCGACGGCTCCCGCCTCACCAACGCCGCCGCCGCCCTCGACGTCCCGCTGCGGGCCCTCACGACGGACGTGGGGGTGGACGTGCTCTCCTTCGGCGGCACCAAGATCGGGCTGCTGTACGGCGAGGCCGTCGTCGTCCTCAACCCCGCCGCCGCCAGCGGGGTCGACTACCTCCGCAAGACGTTCATGCAGCTGTCGTCGAAGATGCGCTTCGTGTCGGCGCAGTTCGAGGCGCTGCTGTCGGGCGACCTGTGGCTGCGCAACGCCCGCCAGGCCAACGCCATGGGCCGGCGCCTGGCCGAGGCGGTCAGCGGCATCCCGGGGGTGACGCTCACCCGGCCCGTGGAGGCGAACGCGGTCTTCGCGATCCTGCCCCGGGACGTGACGGAGCGGCTGGCCAAGCGGTTCCGGTTCTACACGTGGAACGAGGCGACGGGGGAGGTGCGGTGGATGTGCGCCTTCGACACGACGGAGTCCGACGTGGACGCCTTCGCCGCCGCCCTCACCGACGAAATGCACCCCTGACCCCTGCGTCGCCGGTGGTCGTCATGGCTTGGCGGGGGTGGTCCGCAGGGCGAGGCGGGCCGCCTGCCAGCCGCCCATCCCGTGTACCGACGGGCCGGGTGGGGTGGAGGCCGAGCACAGGAAGACACCCGGCAGCGGGGTGCGCCACGGCGCCGGGGACCAGACGGGACGGCGGAGGAACTGGACCAGGCTGGTCAGGCCGCCGGTGATGTCGCCCCCCACCAGGTTGGGGTTGGCGGCCTCCATCGCGGCCGGGCCCATCGTGTGGCGGGCCAGGACGCGATCGCGGAAGCCGGGCGCGTACCGCTCGATCTGGGTCTCGATGGCGTCCGTCATGTCCACGGTCGAGCCGGCGGGCACGTGGCAATAGGCCCAGAACGTGTGCCCGCCCCTCGTCGGATCCGCCGCGTACGGCTGGACCGCCAGCACGTACGGCCGGGGCGAGTGCCGGCCGGCGGTCGTCTCCGCCTCGCTCAGCGCGATCTCCTCCAGCGTCCCGCCCAGGTGCACCGTGCCCGCGTCCGCCACCGCCGGGTCCCGCCACGGCACCGGCCCGTCCAGGGCCCAGTCCATCTTGAAGACGCCGGGACCGTACCGGAAGCGGGCCAGCCGCCGCCGGTAGCCCGCCGGGAGGTCCGCCATCGCGAGGAACTGCCGGGGTGAGACGTCCAGCACCACCGTCGGCGCGGACAGCTCCGACAGCCGGCGCACGCGGTGGCCGGTGACCGCCTCCCCGCCCAGCGACCTGAGCTCGGCCACCAGCGCGTCGGCCAGCACCTGCGATCCGCCCCGCACCAGCGGCCAGCCCGCCAGGTGGGCCAGGGACGCCAGCATCAGCCCGTATCCGGCGGTGATGGGCGCGCGCAGGTCCCGTACGGAGTGGGCGGCCATGCCCGCGATGAGCGCCCGCCCCTCCACGGTCCGGAACGCCCGCCGGGCGAACGTCGTGGCGGGCAGGGCCGCCGCGAGCCCGAACCCGGCCGCCTGCGCGAACGTACGCGGCCCCGTGGCCCGCCACGGGCCGAGCGGCTTGAGGAGCAGGTCCACCAGCGGGAGCCCCGCGCGGGCGGCCGCGCCCACGGTCGCCAGCCACGCGCCCGCGTCGCGGCCCAGGCCCTGGGCGGTGCGGTGGGCGTCGCGGTGCACGAGTACGGCGGGACGGTCGTCGAGCGGATGGGCCACGGGCACCGGAGGATGCGCGAACTCCAGACCCGGAAGGTCCAGCGCCCGGAACGCGGGAGACGCCACCGCCATCGCCATCACCGTCGCGCACAGGTCGTGCACCCGCCCCGGCAGCGTCAGCTCCCCGGAGCGCAGCCCGCCGCCGAACCGGTCGGCGGCCTCCAGCAGCAGCACCCTGCGCCCGGCACGGGCCAGCGTGACGGCGGCGACGAGCCCGTTGGGCCCGGAGCCCACCACCACCGCGTCGGCGTCCCCGTCCACGGCCGGCCTTACTGGGGCTTGAGGATCGACGGGTAGGGCTGCGCGCCGCGCTGCTTGAGCAGCTCCGTCATGAGCTTGATCTCGCCGCTCTGCCCCTGGACGATCTTCTGCGCCATGCTGACGACCTCGGCGCGCGTGGACAGCTTGAGCAGCCCCTCGGCCATCTGCACACCCCCCTCGTGGTGGCGGATCATCAACTGCAGGAACAGCACCTCGGCCTGCGTGCCCTGCGCCTCCTTGAGCTGGGTCAGCTCCTGCGGCGTGGCCATGCCGGGCATGGAGCCGGGCGTGGCCCCGTTGGCGGGCGTCGCGGCGCCGCCGTGGCCGTGGCCGGCCATCCAGGCCATCGGCTTCTGGTCGCTCGCCTGGTCGAGGCCCCACTGCTGCAGCCAGCCCAGGAACATGCCGCGCTGGTTGGCCTGGGTGTTGATGATGTCGAAGGCCAGGTTTCTGATCTCCTTGGCCGGGCCCTTGTCCCTGACGATGAACGACATGTCCACGGCCTGGGCGTGGTGCGCGGCCATGTCGCGGGCGAACCCGGCCTCGGCCGAGGTGTCGCCGGGCGTGCCGTCACGGCCGAACAGGAAGAACGCGGCCACGGCGAGCACGAGCACGCCGCAGGCGATCAGGATGGGTTTACTCACGGGCTTTTCCATGGCCCGTCCAGCGTACCCACCGATGGCGTCGTGATCGGACGCTTATAAGCGCCTTATTCTCCGCATACGCCGGGAGGCAATAGGGTGACCGGAGTTGGTACGCCGATGGAGGAACGATGACGAAGGAGAAGGCGCAGGCGAGGCGCGAGCATCTTGCGAAGATGCGGGCCGAGCAGAAGCGCAAACAACGCCGCGCCGCGCTGCTCATGTGGGGGACGGGCGGTCTGATCATCGTGGTGCTCGTCGGCGTGGTCGGCTTCTACCTGGTCAAGCAGGCCAGGGAGACCTCGTTGGACGCCGTGGCCAATTTCAAGTACGAGGCCGGGCAGCACGTGTGGAACGCGGTCACCTACAAGGAGAACCCTCCGGTGGGCGGCCAGCACAACAACTACTGGCAGGCGTGCTCGGTCTACGACAAGCCCATCCACAGTGAGCACGCCGTGCACTCCATGGAGCACGGGGCCGTCTGGATCACCTACCGGCCCGACCTGCCCAAGGCGCAGGTCGACAAGCTGAAGGAAGTGGCGTCGTCCACGGGCCAGCAGGACTACATGCTGGTCAGCCCGTACCCCAACCTGCCCGCGCCGGTGGTCGCGTCGTCGTGGGGGCACCAGCTCAAGCTGAACGACTCCGCCGACCCGAAGCTGGGGGCGTTCATCAAGAAGTTCCAGAACGGTAAGGACACGCCGGAGCCCGGCGCCACGTGCGGCGGCGAGGACGCCATCACGACGACGGCCGACCAGGCCCCGCTGCCGCCGGAGCCGAAGGGCAACCAGCAGCAGCCGCCGATGGAGACCATCTCGCCGACGCCCAGCCAGTCGCAGAAGTAGCCCGCGCGGGGCTGGCGAGCATCGGCCGGAGCCGGGAGCAGCGGTACGCCGGAGGGGCGGGTGGGTGGCCCCTTCAGCGGCGTGGCCGCCCCCTCGTGGGTGTGGGAACTCCGGCCGACGCCCGTGACGGGGCTCTCACACCCCGTCGATGAGGAGGCCCTGGCGGGCGCGGGAGTACTCCTCGAAGGAGATGCGGCCGTCGCCGTCGGCGTCCACCCGGGAGAAGGCCGCGGCGAGGTCGGTGTCCGCGCGGTTCCAGACCGTGCGGAAATCCTCCATGGTGATCCAGCCGTCGCCGTCGCGGTCCGCGACGGCGAAGGTGGCCCGGGTGATCGGCGCGAGCACGGCTTCGAGAGCGCCCGTGCGTACCAGCGACTCGAAGGACGTGACGTACTCCTCCTTGCTGATCCGCCCGTCGCGGTCGGTGTCGAGGGCCCGGGCGTGGGTGTCCCAGGCGTTGAGGAACGCGTTGACGACCGCCTCCGCCTCGGGCGAGTCCGCGCGCACGCCGGTCTGCTCCAGCCGCCGCTGGGCCAGCGACAGGTAGTCGTATCGGGTCAGGAAGCCGTCGCCGTCGGCGTCCAAGTCCTTGAAGTTGCGCTCCGCGCTCTCGCGGAAGCTGCTCTTCTGCGCCATCATGACTCCGATCAGTTACGCTAAGTAGCCTAGCGCTACTTAGCGTAACTCGCACCGGATGTGATGGACAGAAGGCTCACGAAAGAGCGTGTTCGACGGGCGTCCACTCCAGACCGTGCGCCTCGGCCACCGGCCGGCTGGTCAGGTGGCCGTCGTAGGTGCTCAGGCCCAGCGCGAGCGCCGGGTCCTCGCGCATGGCCCGCTTCCAGCCCAGGTCGGCGATGGCCAGCGCGTACGGCAGCGTCACGTTCGTCAGCGCGAACGTCGAGGTGTGCGGCACCGCGCCGGGCATGTTGGCCACGCAGTAGAAGATCGAGTCGTGCACCCGGTACGTGGGCCGCTCGTGCGTGGTCGGCCGGGAGTCCTCGAAGCAGCCGCCCTGGTCGATCGCGATGTCCACCAGCACCGAGCCCGGCTTCATCCGGCTCACCAGGTCGTTGCTCACCAGCGTCGGCGCCTTGGCGCCGGGCACCAGCACCGCGCCGATGACCAGGTCGGCCTCCGTCACCGCCTGCTCGATCTCCAAGGTGTTGGAGGCGACGGTCTGGCAGTGGCCCTGGTAGATCAGGTCGGCCTGGCGCAGCTTGTCGATGTTGTTGTCGAGCAGCAGCACCTCGGCCTGCATGCCGAGGGCGATGGCGGCGGCGTTCATGCCGGACACGCCGGCTCCGATGACCACGACCTCCGCCGCGCGCACGCCGGAGACGCCTCCCATCAGCACGCCCCTGCCGCCTCCCGAGCGCATCAGGTGGTACGCCCCCACCTGCGGCGCCAGCCTGCCCGCCACCTCGGACATGGGCGCGAGCAGCGGCAGCGCCCGGTCGGCCGTCTGGACGGTCTCGTAGGCGACGGCGGTGCTGCCGGAGTCGAGCAGGGCCTGCGTGCAGGGCCTGGACGCGGCCAGGTGCAGGTACGTGAACAGCACCTGCCCCTTGTGCAGCCGGTGGTACTCCTCCGGCACCGGCTCCTTCACCTTCATGATCATGTCGGCGGCCGCCCAGACCTCGTCGGCGTCCGGGACCATGACGGCCCCCGCCGCGGCGAAGTCGTCGTCGGGGATCGCGGAGCCGACGCCCGCCCCCTGTTCCACGAAGACCCGATGCCCGTGGCGCACGAACTCGTGCACTCCGGCCGGGGTAAGGGCCACCCGATATTCGCTGTTCTTGAGCTCCTGCGGAACACCGACTTTCATGGCCGAACTCTTCTCGCTCTTGTGCGCTTACGCCTCCATTCTTCCTCTCTCCCCCGAATAGGTGAGGATTATCGGGCTGATTACCCCGGTGCCGCCGTACCTCGATAGGCTCACCGGCAGTCCGAACGTCAGGATGGGATCGCCATAGATGGACAAGCCGGAAGAGCCGCCACCCGCGGACCCCGGGGAGCCGAAGGCCAGCAAGGCCACCACCATCTTGCTGATCGTCTCACTCGTGCTCGTCGTGCTGGTCGCGGGAGTGGTCGGCTCGATCGCCGTCCTGATGACCAAAAATCCCGACACGCCGCTCCTGGGTGCCGCGCCGATGCAGCAGCTGGCCGTGCCCATCCACTTCGCCCCCGTACGGGAGGCCAAGGCCGCGCCGTGCCCCGGCGCGGAGGCCGTGCTCGACCAGGAGCAGAAGAACTGCTACCTCCTGGAGGACGGCGTCACCGTCGACGCCGTGCAGCGGATCGAGCCGGTGCGCGAGAAGGACGGCCAATACTCCGTGCGCATCGCGATCGCCCCGCGCTTCAAGGAGCGCCTGGTGCAGCTCATCGACGAGCTGGTGCCCGACCAGCGGCAGGTGGCCATCGTGCTGGCCCCCGCGCAGCCTGACGCGCCCAAGGTCGTGCTGGCGGCGCCCGTCGTCACCCAGTACATGGACGGCGACAGCATGAGCATCTCGGGCTTCGAGAAGGAGGAGGCCGACGCGCTGGTGACCCGCCTGCTGGGCACCACGCCGGGAGCGTCCACGCAGCCCACGGACCCCGCCTCGCAGCCGCAGCAGCCCGGCGGCACCCCGCCGCAGAACAACCAGACCCCTCCCAGCCAGCAGAACAACCCTCCGGGCCAGCAGAACAACCCTCCGGGCCAGCAGAACAACCCTCCGGGCCAGCAGAACACCACCCCCGGCACCGCCACCACCCCGGGCACCAACCCCGCCGCCACGAGCCCGGCGTCGGGCCCGCGGCGCACCCCCGACAAGCGCTACGCCGGCTGCAAGGAGGCCGTGGCCGCCGGGGACGGCCCCTACTACAAGGGCACCCACGAGGAATACTCCTGGTACGTGGACGTCGACGGCAACGGCGTGGCCTGCAACAGCGGCGACATGCGCTAACCGAACAGCTCCTCCAGCCCGTCGATCGCGAAGTAGGCGACGAAGATCAGCGAGACGATCCAGAGCAGCCACGGGATCTCGGAGAAGCGCCCTCTGGCGGCCTTGACGAGGGTGTAGGCGATCACGCCGGCGCCCACCCCGTTCGTGATCGAATAGGTGAACGGCATGAACGCGATCGTCAGGAACGCCGGGATGGCCACGTCCAGCTCGTCCCAGGGCACGTTCCTGCTCTGCGTCATCATCAGCGCCCCGACCAGCACCAGCGCGGGCGCGGCAGCGGCGGCGGGCACCACCGAGGCCAGCGGCGTGAACAGCAGCGTCAGCCCCAGCAGCGCCCCGGTCGCCACGCTGGCCAGACCGGTCCGCGCGCCCTCGCCGACGCCTGCGGCGGACTCGACGAAGACGGTGTTCGCCGAGGAGCTCACCGAGCCGCCGATCATGCCCGCCACGCCGTCCACGGTCAGGATGCGGCCCAGCCGGGGCACCTGGCCCCGCTCGTCCACCATCCCGGCCTCGTCGCTCACGCCGATGATCGTGCCCATCGCGTCGAAGAACCCCGACAGCACCAGCGTGAACAGCACCACGGCCGCCGTCAGCGCCCCCGCCCTGCCGAACCCGCCGAACAGGTCGAAAGAGCCCACCAGCCCGAAGTCCGGCGCCGCGACCAGGCGCTCCGGCACGTGCGGCGTGACCACGCCCCACGACCGGGGCGGGATCTTGGCGACCGAGTTGACCAGGATGGCCAGGGCCGCCGTCACGACGATGCTGATCAGGATCGCGGCCGGGGTCCTGCGGACGAACAGGACGATCATCAGGAGCAGCCCGAAGCAGAACACGACGACCGGCCAGCCGACGAGGTGGCCCGTGGCGCCGAGCTGCACGGGCGTGCCGGTGCCCCGCGTCACGAACCCGGAGTCCACCAGCCCGATCAGGGCGATGAACAGCCCGATGCCCACGCTGATGGCGTGTTTGAGCGCGAGCGGGATGGCGTTCATGATCAGCGTGCGCAGGCCCGTCACGGCCAGCACGATGATGACGAAGCCCTCCAGCACCACCAGGCCCATGGCCTGGGCCCACGTCATGTGCGGGGCGGCCTGGTAGGCGACCACCGCGTTGAGGCCGAGCCCGGCGGCCAGGCCGAAGGGCGCGTTGCCGACGAAGGCCATCAGCAGCGTGGAGACGGCCGCGGCGAGCGCGGTGGAGGTGGTGAGCTGGGCGATGGAGAGCCGGGCGCCCGTGACGTCCGTGGCGCCGGCCAGGATGATCGGGTTGAGCAGGATGATGTAGGCCATGGCCACGAACGTGGTGACCCCGCCACGCACCTCGCGGCCGACGGTCGTCCCCCGCCCGGTGAGCTCGAAGAAACGGTCGAGCACCCGCCATCCCCCTTCACATGATCAAGGGGGATGGCGCATAGCTACCCGGCGGATGAGGAGATCACGCCTTCTCGTGGCGCCCGTGACCCACGAGCCCCATGAACTCCTCCAGCCCGATCGTCCCGTCGCCGTCGTTGTCGGCCGACTTGATGAACGCCTCGATCTCGCTCTCGGACGCGCCCTGCCCGCCCAGCGCCTCGTTGGCCCGGCGGATCTCGTCGGCCGTCAGCAGGCCGTCGCCGTCGGTGTCGAAGCGCCTGAACTCCGCCTCGGCCGCTTCACGAGCGCTTGCCATCGGATACCCCCATTGTCGATCCGTCATCAAACAACGCGATATCTTCTGGCCTAATCGGAACCCGAGTCAACCGCAGCCCGGTCGCGGCCCGCACAGCGGCGGCGACGGCGGGGGTGGAGGAGAGTGTCGGGGGCTCGCCCGCGCCGCGCAACCCGTACGGCGCCGCCGGATCCGCATTTTCCAGGATCTTCATCTGCATCGGCGGCATGTCGAGGATCGTGGGGATGAGGTAGTCCGTGAACGACGGGTTCAGCACCCGGCCGTCACGGACCTGGATCTCCTCCATGAGCGCCAGTCCGAGCCCCTGCGCGGACCCGCCCTGGATCTGGCCCTCGAGGGCCTGCGGGTTCAGGATACGGCCCACGTCCTGGACGGCCGCCAGCTCGACCACCTTGACCAGGCCCAGCTCCACGTCCACGTCCACGACGGCCCGGTGCACGCACAGGGCGAGCTGGGTGTGCGAGTCGCCCTGCCCGGTGATCGGGTCCATCGGGTACGTGGGGCGGTGCCGGTACTCGCGCGTCTCCTCGATCGGCCCGAACTTCTCCAGCGCCTCCTCCGGCGGCAGCCCGTTGAAGCGCTTGCGCACCGCCTCGCAGGCTGCCTGCACCGCCCCGCCCGTGACGTACGACTGGCGCGAGGCCGACGACGAGCCGGCCGAGCCGACGGAGGTGTCGGCGGTGGCCACGGTCACGTTCGCGATGCCCAGCTCGGTGCGGGCGATCTGGGCCTGGATCGTCACCAGGCCCTGGCCCACCTCGGCGGCGGCGGTGTGCACGGTGACGTGCGGCTCGCCGCCCACCAGCTCGGCGCGGACCCTGGCCGTGGAGTAGTCGTCGAAGCCCTCGGAGAAGCAGATGTTCTTGATGCCGACGCCGTAGCCGATGCCGCGGCGCACCGACTCGCCGTGCGTGGTCTGGGACACGCCCCCGGGCATCGACCGCAGGTCGTCAAGGGGTTCCGACGGTAGCGGCATCGCCTCCAGGTCCCGCAGCATCTCCGCGAGCGGGGCCGGGGAGTCGATCACCTGGCCGGTGATGAGGTGGGAGCCCTGGGAGACGGCGTTGCGCACGCGGATCTCCACGGGCGACAGGCCGCACGCCTCGGCCAGCCGGTCCATCTGCGACTCGTACGCGTAGCACGCCTGGACCGCGCCGAAGCCGCGCATCGCGCCGCACGGCGGGTTGTTGGTGTAGACGCCGGTGGCGTCTATCTGCACGTTCTCCACCTCGTACGGCCCCACACCCAGCGACGCGGCGTTGCCGACCACGGCGGGGGAGGAGGAGCAGTACGCGCCGCCGTCCAGCAGGATGTCGGCCTTGACGTAGACCAGCTTGCCGTCGCGGGTCGCGCCGTGCTCGTAGCGCATCCGGGCCGGGTGGCGGTGCACGTGGCCGAAGAACGACTCCTCCCGGCCGTACACGATCTTCACGGGCCGGTTCAGCCGCAGCGCCAGCATGCAGGCGTGCACCTGCATCGACAGGTCCTCGCGGGCGCCGAACGCCCCGCCGACGCCGGACAGCGTCAGGCGCACCTTGTCGGGGGGCAGGCCGAGGCAGGGGGCGAGCTGGTCGCGGTCCACGTGCAGCCACTGGGTGGCGATGTAGAGGTCGACGCCGCCGTCCTCGGCCGGGACCGCCAGGCCGGACTCGGGGCCGAGGAAGGCCTGGTCCTGCATGCCGACCTCGTACTCGCCGGTGACCACGACCTCGGCCTCGAACGTGCCGCCCCGCCGCACCGGCTGGTGCCGCACGAAACGCCGGGACCGGCGGGGGTCGGTCACGGCCTCGCGCACCTCGTACTCGACCACGATGGCCGCCGCCGCCCTGCGCGCGGTCTCGGGGTGGTCGGCGGCCACCACCGCCACCGGCTCGCCCTGGAAGCGGACCTGGTCGATCGCCAGCACCGGCTGGTCCTTGTGGTCGAGCCCGTAGAACTTCTCGCCCGGCACGTCCTCGTGCGTCAGCACGGTCAGCACGCCCGGGATCTTGAGCGCGGGCCCCACGTCGATCGACCGGATCCAGGCCGACGGGTGCGGGCTGCGCAGCGTCGCGCCCCACACCATGCCGTCCAGCCACAGGTCGGAGGCGTAGGCGAACTCGCCGGTCACCTTCAGCGTCGCGTCGGGCCGCCGCGCGCTCTCACCGACCCCCGCGCCGTGCAGGGTCGTGTACGCGGTCTCCGTCATCTTCCGAGTAGAGCACCGCCGCCGCGCCGGATCCTATGCGCGTCGCGTGAAATCCCGGTCAGCGGTTGGCCTCGGCGCCTTGTATATTCCTCCAAGTGCGCATCTCTGACCTGCTGGCCATCGACGAACTGCGCCTGACCCTGCTCGCCGGCGACCCCTCGCGCGAGTTCGGCACCGTGCACATCACCGACCTGCCCGAGCCGGGGCGCTACCTGAGCGGCGGCGAGCTGGTGCTGTCGGGGCTGATGTGGTGGCACGAGCCGGGAGACTCGGCCAGGTTCGTGGCGGCGCTGGTGGAGGCCGGGGTCGCCGCGCTGGGCGCCGGGCAGGCGTGGCTGGGCCACGTGCCGGCCGACCTGGTGGCCGCGTGCGAGGCCGCCGGTCTGCCACTGGTCGAGGTGCCGACGGAGGTGTCGTTCCGGACGCTGGCGGAGCTGGTCGTGCCGCGGCTGGCCGGCGACGTGCGCGACGCGCTCGGCCGCCACCGCAGGCTGGTCGCGGCCATCGCCGAGGGAGCCGACCTGCGCGAGCTGTTCGCGCTGACCGCCGCCGAGCTGGGCGTCACCGGGGCCGTGCTGTCCGCGTCGGGTGAGGTGATCGTGGGCGCGGCCAGGGATCCCGTACGGCTGGCGAGGGCGTACCTGACGGCGCCGCGGCTGCCCGCGCGCGTCGGCGACCACACGATCTTCGCGGTCGGGCGCGGCCACCGGGCCGCGGGCTGGGCGCTGGCCTGCGACGGCGACCTGATGGGCCGCGCTGACCTGGGCTACGAGCTGGCGTCCTGCGTCGGCCTCGAACGCAACCGCATGGAGGAGGGCCGCCGGGTCGAGCGCCGCCTGACCGAGCAGCTCATCGTGGCCGCGCTGGCCGAGTCCGACGCGGCCGAGCTGAACGCCAGGCTGCGGACCTGCGGGATCGACGCGGCGGAGCCGTACGCCGTGGTCAACGCCACCGCACCCAGGCAGGGCGCCACCCGCGGGCCCGACCCCGCCACGCTCGGCGGGCAGGTCGTGGAGGAGCTGCTCGGCCGCGAGGTCGTGGCGGCGGCGGGCGCGGACGGCGCGATCGCCGTGGTGCCACTGCGCGAGCGCACCACGGCGGAGCTGGCCGACCGGCTGCGCGCCGGGGCGGAGGTGCTGGCCGCCCTGCCCGACACCCGCCTGTGCGTCGGCGTCAGCGGCGCGCTGACCGGCGCCGGCGCCGTCAAGGGCGGCGTGGAGGAGGCCGGGCACGCCAGGCGCCTGGCCGAGGCCCGCGCCGGGGGAGTGGTCACCAGCGACGAGATCTACACGCACGCGCTGCTGCTGGCCACGGTGCCGGGAGACGTGCGCCGCTCGTTCACGGCGCGGCTGCTGTCGCCGCTGCTCGACTACGACCGGCGGCACCAGTCCGAGCTGGTGCGCACGCTCGGGATCTTCCTCGACTGCGCCGGCTCGTGGAACGCCTGCGCGGAGCGGCTCCACGTCCACGTGAACACGGTCCGTTACCGGATCCGCAGGATCGAGGAGCTGACCGGGAGGAATCTGGCGACGATGGCCGACCGGGTCGACTTCTTCCTGGCGCTCAGGGACACGGGCCCGCCTCGATAGCCCTCCGCGCCTCGTCCACGGCCGCCCGCTCCTCCCTCAGCCGCTGCTCCCAGCGGGCGTGGCCGAGCCCGCCGCCGCCGGCCAGGGCCTCGTCGACGTAGGACAGGGCCCGGCCGGGATCCTGGAGCATCCGGTAGGCCCGCGACAGCCCGATCAGGCAACGCACCTTCCCGATCCGGTAACCGCTCGCCTCGAAGAGCTCGCGCGTCCTGAGAAGGTGTGGCAGGGCCTGCTCCGGGTCGTCCAGGCCGAGGTAGGTCTCGCCGAGCGCGAGCCGGCTGTTCGCCTCGTGGGTGGCGTCGCCCGCCTCCTCGGACTCGGCCAGCGCCTGGTGCAGCGCCTGGCGCGCCATTTCCGGACGTCCCATGCCCAGGTGGGAGTGCCCGATCATCAGCAGCGCGTACCGGACCCCGACTCTCGCGCCGATGCTCTTGGCTAGGGCGAGCTGGCGCTCCGCCCAGGGCAGCATCTCCTCGTAACGTTCGCCCGAGTTGTAGGCGTTGGCCACGTTGCCCAGCGCGCGCATCTCGCCGAAGGCGTCGCCGATCCGCCGGGCGAGCTCCAGCGAGGACAGCTGGTGGGCGACGGCCTCGTCCGTGTGTCCCGTCATGCGCAGGGCGTTGGCGATGTGGCCGTGCGCGACCAGGGCGCCGGCCTCGTCACCGAGGCGCTCGCTCACCCGTAGCGCCAGCGTGTTCAGCTCCTTCATCTCCGCCATGTGGTAGGCCCGCTCCTGGGGCCAGATGAGGCCGAACGTGAGGTTGACGCCGAGCCGGGCGATCGTGTCGTCGGGGGAGCTCATGGCCTGCACGGCCGCGGCCGACAGGACGGCCTCCTCCTCGCGCAGCCACGCCTTCGCCTCCTGCGCGGTGCGGACCTCGTGCGGGACCGCGTCGAGCGGGGCCGCCGGCTGCGTCCGGTGCGGGTCGCTGACGTGGCTGGCCAGGCGCGTGGAGGCGGCGTAGTACGACAGCGCGCGGATCAGCGGCCAGTGCCGGTCGGCGGGACGCAGCTCGCCGGCGAAGAGGCGGACGAGGTCGTGCAGCTGGTAGCGGCCGGGGGCGGCGCGATCGAGCAGGTGGGCGTCCACCAGCCGCTCCAGAGCCGCTTCCGCCTCGCCGGATGTGACGCCGGCCAGCGCCCCCGCGACCTCCGCGGTCATCTCGGGCACGTGCAGGAGCCCCAGCAGCGACAGCATGCGCGCGGCCAGCCGGTTCACGGGGCGCGAGCCGCGTTCGAGCGCGGTGTGGCTGGCGGCCAGGCTGGAGCGGACCGCCAGGTCGCCGGCCGCGAGCTCGTGCAGCCGGGTCCGCTCGTCGCTCAGCCGGGAGGCCAGCGCGGAGACGCTCCAGTCGGGGCGACCGGCCAGGCGCGCCCCGGCGATGCGCAAGGCCAGCGGGAGACCGTCGCACAGGCGGACGAGCCTGGCCGTCTCGCCCGCGTCGGCCGAGATCCGGCTCGCGCCGGCCAGGTTGGCCAGCATCGTGGCCGACTCCGCCGGCGACATCCTGGCGAGCTCCAGCTGGACGGCGTCCTCGCCCCAGCTCATGGTCTCCCGGCTGGTCACGAGCAGCGTGTTGCCGAGCGAGGCCGACAGCAGCGGCCGGATCTGCGCGAGGTCGGCGGCGTCGTCCAGCACGACCAGCACCCGCCGGTCGTGCAGGCGGCTGCGCCACGCGGCCGCCGCCTCGTCCAGGTCGGTGGGCACGAAGGTGGGCGGCACGCCGAGCGCGCGCAGGAACCGCCCGAGCAGGTCGAGCGGGGTGAGCGCGGGCAGCTCGGGCGTGGCCCCCCGGCAGTTGACGTAGAGCTGGCCGCCGGGGAAGCGGTCCATGGCCAGGTGGGCGACGTGGGCGGCGAGCGCCGACTTGCCGACGCCCGGCGGCCCGGTGATGATCAGCAAGGGGCTCGGCGAGGTCGCGAGCCGCTCCTTCAGCCGCGCGATCTCCGCGGACCTGCCCACGAACTCCGCCAGCGGCCTGGGTAACTGATGCGGGGTCTCGTGAGGTGTCGGCGCGCTCGGGTCGGGTGCCGCATCGGCCCGCAGCACCATCTCGTGGCACCGGCGCAATCCCTCGCCGGGCGACAGGCCGAGCTCCTCGGCGAGCAGG
This sequence comes from Nonomuraea sp. NPDC052116, assembly GCF_040680035.1. Taxonomy (NCBI): domain Bacteria; kingdom Bacillati; phylum Actinomycetota; class Actinomycetes; order Streptosporangiales; family Streptosporangiaceae; genus Nonomuraea; species Nonomuraea sp. NPDC052116. The sequence continues at coordinate 118,434 of NZ_JBFAWA010000023.1, forward strand.
ACCCTGCCTTCCTCATAGACCGTCAGGGCCTCGGCCGGGCTGCCCGAGCGGAACAGGGCCGTCATGAGCAGCTCGCGGACCCGCTCGCGCAGCGGGTTGCGGTGGGTGAGGTGGCGCAGCTCCTCGACGATGTCCCGGTGGCGGCCCAGGCGCAGCAGGCTCTCCGCGCGCAGTTCCAGGGCGGCGAGCCGGAGCTGCTCCAGGCGCTCGCGCTCCGTCTCCGCGAACGGGCCGGACAGCCCGCTCAGCGCGGTGCCGCGCCACATCGCCAGGGCCTCGTCGAGCAGGCGCACGGCCTGGGGATCGTCACCGGCGCGCCGGACCCGCCTGGCCTCCTTGACGCTCTCGGCGAACAGCAGCGCGTCCACCTGGGCGGGCTCCACCCGTAAGACGTAGCCGGCCGGGGTCCCCGCCAGCACCCGCGACGGCTCGCGCCGCCCGCGACCGGGCTCGAAGGCGCGGCGCAGCCCGGCGATGTAGGTGTAGACGCTCTGCTCGGCATTGCGCGGGGCGTCCTCGCCCCAGATGCCGGCGATCATGTGGCTCATGGGAATGGGCCGGGCCACGGCGGCGGCCAGGATCGCGAGGGTGGTCTGCTGCCTGGCAGGTCCGAGATCGACATGCTCTGCGGCCGTTCCGCGGTGGAGCTCCGCGGTCACCGCCCCCAGCAGGCGAATGAAGATCCCCTCGCCCACACGACCTCCTTGACTCGCCCTCGAACCGTGTCAACAGGGCAGCGTAATCAAGATCGTCGTTCCGTGAGGGCTTGCGGGACCGCTGTAGATCGAATGTAGACGTGGCCGATAAATTGCAGAACAATCCGTGCCCGCCGGACAGCAGGCCACATGACCTGACTGACCGGCGACTCAGGCAAGGTCGCCCGGACGGCAGATGGCGGGGCCAAGAGGCCCCTCACCGGCCGGGCCACGGTACGACGGGGCACGGAGTGCGGTTGCGTGCCCGGTGTGCCGCCTTGCCTCGCCTGACGATTGCTGCTCAGCAGCAGTACACGTCCGATTGTCCAGAGGACAGGGAAGACGTTGCGGCACTTGTGGCCGTAGCATTACCTCCAACGGTTACCGCGGCAGTGATCACGGCAACCAGGACGGACAGGACAATGCGCATGCGCACGGGGGTTCTCCCTAGCCTATGTGAGTTGCTTGGACTTCATCTTCTCAGGGAGAGGCTGCTGTGACCACATCTGACCTAGTCGGTCTCCGTATCAAGACGGTTCGGCGGCAACGCGGCTTGTCGCAGGCCCAGCTGGCGCACCCCGAACTGTCGGACAGCTACGTCTCGTTGATCGAGAGCGGAAAGCGTACCCCCACCCCCGCGGTCTTGGAGCTGCTGGCCCAGAAGCTGGACTGCTCGCTGTCCTATCTGATCAACGGCGTCACCGCCGAACAGATGGAGGACATCGAGCTCGCCCTCGGCTACGCGCGGCTGGCGCTCGAGAACGGCGAAGTCGCCGAGGCCCGCACGCGCTTCGAGGAACTGCTGGGCAACAGCAACCTGACAGGTCTTACCTCACTTCGTCAAGAAGCCGAATTCGGTCTGGCCCTCGCCACCGAGGCCGGGGGTGATCTCGACCGGGCGATCTCGATCATGCTCAAGCTCCGTGAGGAGGAGCTCCCCGCCGAGCAGAACATCGAGGTGGCCATCGCGCTGTGCCGCGCCTACCGGGAGCGCGAGCGGCTGAGCGAGGCCGTCGAGGTGGGCGAGCAGATCCTCGGCGGCAAGTCCCGGCAGGGCTGGACGGACCTGCTGGTCGAGCTGGGCGCCACGCTGCTGGCGGCCTATCTGGAGCGCGGCGACATGCTGCGCGCCAGGCAGTTCGCGGCCGAGCTGCTCAACGCGGCCGACGCGCTGGGCACGCCGCGCTCCATCGTCGCGGCCAACTGGAACGCCTCCATCGTCGCCCGCGCCACCGGGCACAACAGCGAGGCGGTGGCCTTCGCCGAGCGGGCCCTGGCCGTGCAGGTGGAGCACGGGCAGCCGCGCAACACCGCGAGGATGCGGCTGCAGTTCGCGCGGACGCGGCTCAGGACCGGCGCGCAGGACCCCGCGGTCGTCCGCGACGCGCTGCGCACGGTGGTCGCGGAGTTCGAGCAGACCTCGACCAGCACGATCGACCAGGCCATGCTCTACATGGAGCTGGCCAGCGCCGAATACATGACCGGAGACCTCGACCAGGCCGCCGAGCACGCCGTGATCAGCAGAAACCTGCTCCCCGAGTTCGGCCACGTGCTGGGCGCGGAGGCCAACCTGCTGCTCGGCCGGGTCTGCGGCGCGGTCGGCCGGGTCGACGAGGGGCGCCGGCACGCGGCCGCCGTCAAGGGCTGGCTCACGCCGCTGCCCGACTCCCGCCGCTCGGCCCGCACCTGGTACGCCGCCGCCGAGACCATGGAGTTGCTCGGCGAGACGGACGAGGCGGTGGAGGCCTACCAGCGGGCGCTGGCCTGCGCGGGGCTATAGCGAGGTCCGGACCGGGCGGTGGCGTCGGTAGCCTTGGGGGTGCCATGAAGAGATCCCCGCTTGCGGCCCTCGCCGCGACTGCCGCCGCCCTGCTCGTCCTCGTGTTCGGCATGGCGGCTCCCGCGCTGGCGCACGACGCGCTCAAGAGCAGCTCCCCGGCCAAGGACGCCGAGGTCAAGAGCCTCGACGAGGTGCGGCTGGAGTTCACCGCGGGCGTGCGCCTGCCGTTCGTCATCGTACGCGGCCCCGGCGGCGCCGAGCTGCAGAGCGGCAAGCCCGAGGCCGACGGCAAGGTGGTGACCCAGGCGGTCAAGGAGCCGCTGCCCGACGGGAAGTACACGATCGCCTACCGGGTCGTGTCGTCCGACGGGCATCCGATCGAGGGTGAGATCCCGTTCAAGGTGAAGGGGGCGGAGACACCGTCCCCCAGCCCGAGCGCCGCGAGCCCCAGCGACTCCGCCGTCGCGGCACCGGCGAGCTCCGCCCCCGCGACGCAGGCCGCGCCACCGCCCGCACAGACGTCGCCCGCCACGGATCAGGCCTCGGCCAGTCAGCCGGTGGGCTTCCCCGTCTGGCTCGTCATCGTGATCGGCGCGCTCGTCGGCATCGGCATCGGTTTCCTGCTCAGCGCGCGGAAGAAGAAGCCATGAGCAAGGCTGCGCGGCTCGCGCTCGGCGGGGCGGCCGCCGCGGTCGTCGCCCTGGTCATCGGCATGATCGCCGGCGGCAGGGCGTTCCCCAGGATCATCCCGGGCCTGCCCGACTCCGGCGCGGTCGTCCGGTGGGGGCTGCCGCTGTCCAAGCTGCTCATGGACGTGGCCGGCGTGACCACCGTGGGCCTGCTGCTCATGGCCGCCGCGCTGCTGCCCAACGACAAGGGCGTGCTCGGCAGGACCGCCGGCCAATACGTCAAGGCCGGCTCGTGGGCGGCCCTCGCCTGGGCCGGCTCGGCCTTCGTGGCCATCGTGTTCAGCACCGCCGAGTCCATCGGCAGGACCGTTCCCCAGATCCTCGACCGCACCTTCCTCACCAGCTACGCCACCCAGACCACGCAGGGCGTGGCGCTCACGCTCGTGGTGCTGTTCGGGGTGGCGATCGCGCTGTTCTCCCGCGGCGCCATCACCGCGGGGGCCGCGGCGGGCCTGCTGGTCTTCGCGCTGGTGACGCTGCTGCCCGCGCCGCTCACCGGCCACACCTCCTCCTCGCCCAACCACGACCTCGCCACGTCGGCGGTCTCGCTCCACCTGCTCGCCCTCGCCCTGTGGGTGGGCGGGCTCGCCGTGCTGGCCCTTCACGCGGTCCGCAAGCAGCCGCAGCTCGAGGTGGCCGCGCGCCGGTTCTCCGACATGGCCGTGTGGTGCTACGCCGGGGTGGGGCTGTCCGGCGTGTTCAGCCTGATCGCGCGGCTGGGCGCGGTGTCCGACCTGTGGACCACCCAGTACGGCCTGCTCGCCGTGGTCAAGATCGTGGCCTTCGTGCTGCTCGGCTACGTCGGCTACTGGCACCGCCAGCGCACGCTGGCCGACCTCGACAAGGGCAGGCCGCGCGCGTTCACCCGGCTGGCCGGCGGCGAGATGCTGCTCATGCTGGCCACCATCGGCGTGGCCGTGGCGCTGTCGCGCACGCCGCCGCCCGACTTCAGCGTCCCCGCCGACCGGGCCTTCGAGCTGCTCGGCTTCCCCCTTCCCGCCGAGATCACGCTCGGCAACGTGTTCACCATGTGGTGGTTCGACCTGTTCTTCGCCACGGTCGCCGCCGTGCTGGCCGGGCTCTACGGGTTCGGCGTGCGGCGGCTGCGCAAGCGCGGCGACAAGTGGTCGTGGGGGCGCACGGCCTCCTGGTACGTCGGGGTCGCGCTGCTGGTGTTCGCCACGCAGAGCGGGCTGGCCCGCTACGCCAAGGTCATGTTCGACATCCACATGATCGAGCACATGACGCTCTCCATGGTCGTGCCGATCTTCCTCGTCATGGGCGGGCCCGTCACGCTGGCCCTGCGCGCGCTCAAGCCCGCCACCCGGCGGGGCGACAGGGGGCCGCGGGAGTGGATCACGACGATTTTGCACAGCCGGTTCACCAAGGTCGTCACGCATCCCGCCATCGCCACGGCCATCTTCATCGCCTCGACGTACGCGCTGTACTTCACGCCGCTCTTCGAGTCGGCCATGGAGGAGCACCTCGGGCACATCTGGATGACCCTCCACTTCCTGCTCAGCGGGTGCCTGTTCTTCTGGGTGATCGTCGGGGTCGATCCCGCGCCCAACCGGCTCCCGTACGTCGGGCGGCTGCTCATGCTCTTCGTCACCATGCCGTTCCACGCGTTCTTCGGGGTCGCGTTGATGATGATGGGCACGGTGATCGCCTCCGGCTGGTACGAGCAGCTGGGCCGCACCTGGGGCGCCACGCTGCTGCAGACGCAGCAGGACGGCGGGGCCATCGCCTGGGGCTTCGGCGAGATCCCGACGCTCATCGTGCTGCTGGCCATCGCCATCCAGTGGTATCAGGACGACGAACGGCAGGCGCGGCGCACCGACCGCAAGGCCGACCGCTCGGGCGGCTCAGGGGATTCGGAACTCGACTCCTACAACGCCTATCTCGCCCGTCTCAACCGCGCGGACAAAGGTGAATGACAAGGTTTCCGGCGAGTAGCCGTTCGGCCATGGCCTTCTATCCTCCCACTACAAGTCTCTGTACCGCCAGGTAGCCTGTCTCCCAGGGGAGACGGGCATAACCCCATGACCAGCGTGCGTAGGCCTTGAGGGGGGACGCGCACCGCCAGGTGAGGGCGCCGGAGTGGGGACCGGCGTGAGCCCGGTGTGCCCAGGAAGGCGAGAGCCATTGTCGGAAGAGACACGGATGCGCGGGGGGCAGAGCCTGGCCGAGGCTCTTGAGAGCTGTCTGGCCGAATGGTCCGAGCGCACGGGGATCGCCGTCGAGACCTGGGCGCTGCCGGCCACCGACGTGTCGTCGCGGGTCTCCAGGGCCGTCATGGCCACGATCGACGAGGCCCTGTCCAACGTCGAGCTGCACAGCCGGGCCCGGACCGTGTCCATCGCCGTGACGGTCTCCAAGAGCGGGCTGCGCATGACGGTCAGCGACAACGGCCAGGGCTTTCACCTCGCGAGGGCGGGGAGCGGGATCGCCAGGATGCGGGCCGCCTTCACCGAGCTCGGCGGGAGCCTGTCGGTCAACAGCGTGCTCGGCGAGGGCACGACCGTGACCGGAGTGGTGCCCCGGCGCGGCTGACGGGGGTCAGGAGAGCGTGAGGATCTCGCTGCCCGTCTCGGTGACCACGATCGTGTGCTCGAACTGGGCCGTGCGCTTGTGGTCCTTGGTCACGGCCGTCCACTTGTCCGGCCAGATGTCGTACTCGATGGTGCCCAGCGTCAGCATGGGCTCGATCGTGAACGTCATCCCCGGCACCAGCTCCACCCGCAGCGACGGGTCGTCGTAGTGGGGAACCATGAGCCCGGAGTGGAAGCTCGTGCCGATCCCGTGGCCGGTGAAGTCGCGGACGACGCCGTAGCCGAAGCGCTTGGCGTACGCCTCGATGACCCGGCCCACCACGTTGAGCTGCCGCCCCGGCGCGACCGCCCTGATGGCGCGCATCGTGGCCTCGCGCGTGCGCTCCACCAGCAACCGTGACTCCTCGTCGACCTCGCCCACCAGGTAGGTGGCGTCGGTGTCGCCGTGGACGCCGCCGATGTAGGCGGTGATGTCGACGTTGACGATGTCGCCGTCCTGGAGCACGGTGTCGTCGGGGATGCCGTGGCAGATGACCTCGTTGATCGACGTGCACAGCGACTTGGGGTAGCCCTTGTAGCCGAGCGTGCTCGGGTAGGCGCCGTGGTCGATGAGGAACTCGTGGCCGACCCGGTCGAGCTCGTCGGTCGTGACACCGGGCCGGATGTGCTTGGCGACCTCGTCGAGCGCCTGGGCGGCGATCCGGCCGGCCACCCGCATGCGCTCGATGATCTCGGGGCTCTTCACGTCGGATTCGCCGGTCTTGGGACGCTTCTTGCCGACGTACTCCGGCCGCTCGATGTGGGCGGGGACCTTTCGCATGGGCGAAACTCGCCCGGGCTGGAGCAGTGTCGTCATGAAACATGAGTCTACGGGGCAGAATTGACCCCGTGAGCGAAGGCCAGTGGTGGTTCTGTCTCAAGCACATGCGGGTCGAGCCCGAGAAGGGCTGCCCCAACAAGGACCGGATGGGTCCCTACACCTCCGAGCAGGAGGCGGCCGGGGCGCTGCAGCGCGCCGCCGACCGCAACAAGGCCTGGGACGAGGCGGAGAATGACGACGACTAGGGCACGACCGCGTACGCCCTGACCGGGAAGGTTCCCATGCCCGCGACCATCGGGGGCGCGGCGTGGAACCGGAAGCCGTCCCCGCTTCCGGCCGGGGGCAGCGCGGCCAGGCCCGTCAGGTGCTCCACCAGCGGGATGCCCGCCTTCAGCAGGATCGTGTGGGCGGGGCGCTCGCCATGCGGCGGGGTGTCGTCGATGTTGAGCGAGTCGATGCCCACCAGCGCCGCCCCCTGGTCGGCCAGCCACTGCGCCGATTCGGGCGCGAGGTAGGGATGGCCGTGCAGGTAGGCGTCGGTGCCGAAGTGGCGGTCCCAGCCGGTGTGGATCAGCACGGCCCGTCCCCGTACGTCCAGGTCCTCGGCGATCACCACCTCGCGGCCCGCGCCGGCCCGCACCACGAGGCCGGGCAGGTCGGCCAGCTTGCTCACCGGCACCTGTGACAGGTCGGGCCCGTCGGGATAGCGGTGGTACGGGGTGTCGAGGTAGGTGCCGGTGTTGGCGGCGAGCGCGATCGTGGCGATGTGGAACTCCGTGCCCGGCGCGTAGACCTTGCGCGAGTCCTCCCGGCTCAGGTGCACCCCCAGCTTCGGGCCGGGAATGCCGGGATAAGTGATCATTCCGTCAACGATGCGGTGGCTGAGTTCGACGATCATGCGGACGCTCCTACACGTGCGAGCTTGATCAGGGCGAGGACGCCGATGCCCGCCCAGATCAGGTTGAGGCCGGCCGACGGCCAGGCGGCGCTGTAGGCGCTGTTGGCCATGAGCCCGAGCGAGCCGGCGAGGTTCATGAGCTGGTACGCCGCGCCGTCGCCCGGCAACCGGGACTGCGTGACCAGGATGTACCCGGCCAGCAGTAGGGCGGCGCCGATCCAGCCGACGGCGGCGAAGAGGAGGTCCATGGCCGTCATTGTCGGGACTGACAGTCGTAAAGTACAAATAAAGAATGCTAAAGGTGCGCGTAAGCTGACCTGCATGGACATCGATCCACGGCGGCTGCGGATCCTGCACGAGGTCGCCCGCCGCGGCGGCGTCATGCGGGCCGCCGAAGCGCTCTTTCTGACCCCCTCGGCCGTCTCCCAGCAGCTCGCCCAGCTCGAACGCGAGGTCGGCCTGGCCCTCATCGACCGCTCCCAGCGCAGCGTCTCCCTCACCCCGGCCGGGCGCGTGCTCGCCGGTTACGCCGAGCGGGTGGAGGAGGAGCTGCTGGAGGCCAGGCGCGAGCTCACCCGGTTCACCGAGCGCCTGGCCGGGCCGGTGCGCATCGCCGCCTTCCCCACGGTCATCACGCACGTGCTGGTGCCGGCCATGCGGGACCTGGCCGCGCGCCACCCCAAGATCACCCCGGTCCTCCACGAGGTCTTCGGCCCGCCCGCGCTGCAGGAGTTGCGCATGGGCGCGGTGGACGTGCTCATCACCGAGCAGGACATGGGCCTGCCCGGGCTGTCGCAGCCGTCACTGAGCGCGCGGCTGCTCTACGTGGACGAATACCGCATCGTGCTGCCGCCCGACCAGCCGGATCCGGGGTCGGTCGCCGAGCTGCTGCGGCTGCCCTGGGTGGCCAGCGAGCCGAACCAGGCGTGCGGGCAGGCGCTGGCGCGGCTGGCGGGGCTGCACGGGTTCGAGCCGCGCAAGGTGCACGTCATCACGGAGTTCGGGCCCACGCTGTCGCTGGTGGCGGCCGGGCACGGGGTGGCGATCGTGCCCGCGCTGGCCCTGCTGGACGTGCCGGAGGGCGAGGTGCGGGTGAGCGAGGTGCGTGACGTGGGCGCGCGCCGGCTGGACGCGGTCACGCGGGTGAGCCGTACCCGGTCGGGGGAGCCCGATCCCGTGCAGGCCGTGGTGATCGGCGCGATCGAGGAGGCCACGGCGGCGCTGGAGACGTCCCTGAGCGGACGCCTGCACAGTGCCCCCAGTGCCGCCGACGCCTCCGAGCCGGAGCGGTCGAGTCCCTAGTCGGCCTGTTGGGGGCCGCTGACCTTGTCCAGCAGGCGGGCCAGGCGCTCGCGCAGGCCGGGGCGGCGTTCGGGCTCTCCGGCCGCCGTGCTCACCAGGTGCTGCGCCCCGTCGAAGGTCACCAGCCCGTCCCGCGGCACCTCGATGCAGTCGTGCGCCAGCCCGGCCAGCTCCCGGTCGCCGCCCTCGATGGCCAGGATGGTCGCTCCTGTACGCCGGGCGTCGTCCACGCGTTCGAGCAGCGGCACCGGCGCCTCCCGCTCGGCCAGCACGAACAGCGTCTCCCCCCGGGCCGCGCGCTCCAGGCGTTCGATGCCGACGCGCAGGTGGGCGGGCGCGTCGGCGGGCGGCGCCCAGCGCACCAGCGTGGGCGTGAGCTGCGCCAGCCCGGAGAACCTGGCCTCGTCGGCGAGGTGCGCGGTCAGGTGCCAGGGCTCCTCGTCGGGGGTGCCCACCAGCAGCAGGCCGCCGGGCGAGCGGGTGGCCCGCAGGGCGACGCCCAGCTCGCGGGCGCGTTCGAGCCAGCCGGTCTCGGCCAGGAGCTCACGCAGCAGTGCCACCGATCCTGAGTCCATTTCCCCATGGTGCCTGACGTCGCACGCGCGGGGTGGCTGATTCGGGAGTGATGTGTTGACACGAGGTGCGTTTCCCCGTCATTTCGGGCCTTGACAGGAGGTTACTCCCGGGTAACGATCGGCTCGCGGCGCCGCCGTCCCAAGTATGTGGTCCTCACGGAGAGGGGCGGTACATGTCCTTACGTGTCCGCGTCAGCATGTCCATGGTCCTGTTATTGATCATGTCCCTCATCACGACCCCGGCCCGCGCGGCGGCGCCGGGAGACGTGGTCTCCGCCCAGCCCACCACCGTCTACCTCCTGCCGGGCAAGCTCCTGGAGGTTCCGGTCAACGCTTGGCACCTCCTGTACAACTCCACGTCCGCCACCGGCTCGATCAACACCGTGTCGGGGACGCTGCTCGTGCCCAAGAGCGGCTACCCGCTCGGCGCGCGCCCCATCGTCGGGTACGCCGTCGGCACCCACGGGCTCGGCGACCAGTGCGCCCCCTCGCTCAGCATGAGCCAGGGCCGGGAGGCGGAGCTCGCGCTGGTGAGCCTGTTCCTGCTCAAGGGGTACGCGGTGGCCATGACGGACTACGAGGGGCTCGGCACGCCCGGGCCGCACACGTACATGGCCGGGATCTCGCAGGGGCACGCCGTGCTCGACTCGATCAGGGCGGCCACCCGCGTGTCCGGGGCCGGGCTGTCGAACCGGGCGCCCGTCGCCGTCATGGGCTACTCCCAGGGCGGGGCGTCGGCCGGGTGGGCGGCGCAACTGCAGCCCTCGTACGCGCCCGAGCTGCGGTTGAAGGGCGTCGCGGCCGGCGGTGTGCCCGCCGACCTGCACGCGGTCGCGGACCATCTGGACGGCGGGTCCGACTTCGGCCTGGCGGCGGCGGCCGGGGTCGGGCTGGACGCGGCCTACCCCGAGCTGAACCTTCAGACGGACCTCAACGACCGCGGGCGCGCCCTGCTCGCCGACGCGGCCGACGACTGCGTGGGCGACCTCGGCAAGCTGTCCGGGCTGAGCTTCTCCGACCTGAGCCCGATCGACCTGCTCAACCAGCCGAAGTGGCTGGCCAGGCTCGGGGAGAACCGCCTGGGCGCCACGGCTCCGCGGGTGCCGATGTTCCTGTACCACGCGCGGGGGGACCAGATCATCCCGCTGTCCGTGGGCTCGACGCTGCGGTCCGAGTACTGCCGGGCCGGGGTGAACGTCCGGTGGACCGCGCTGCCCGCGCCGGACCACGTCACGGGAGCCGTCGAAGGAGGGCCGCTGGCCATCGAGTGGCTGGCCCTGCGGATCCTCGGGCTGCCCGCGATCGGCAACTGCTAGCCCGTACGCCGGCCGGGCCCGCACGACCGGGCCCGGCCCACCCGGTGGCGGGTACCGGGCGGCCGAGCTGGCATGATCGGGCGTATGACAGATGTGAGCGGGCTTTCCATCGGCATCCTCGGCGGCACCGGTGACCAGGGGAAAGGGCTGGCGCGAAGGTTCGCGCTGGCGGGGCACCGCGTGCTGATCGGCTCGCGTAGCGAGCAGCGCGCCCAGGACGCGGCCGGTGACATCGGGGCGGGTGCGAGCGGGGGCGCGAACGCCGCCGTCGCCGCCGAGGCCGACATCGTGATCGTGGCGGTGCCGTACGAGGGGCACAAGGCGCTGCTGGAGTCCCTGCGGGCCGAGCTGGCCGGGAAGATCGTCGTCGACTGCGTGAACCCGCTCGGGTTCGACAAGCAGGGCGCCTACGCGCTGCCGGTGGAGGAGGGCAGCGCGGCGCAGCAGGCGGCGGCGGTGCTGACCGAGAGCCGGGTGGTGGCCGCCTTCCACCACGTGTCGGCGGTCCTGCTGATGGACCCGGCCGTGGAGAAGGTGGACCTCGACGTGCTGGTGCTCGGCGACGACCGTGAGGCCACCGACACGGTGCAGGCGCTGGCCGAGGTCATCCCGGGCGTGCGCGGCGTGTACGGGGGGCGGCTGCGCAACTCCCACCAGATCGAGGCGCTCACCGCCAACATCATCTCCGTCAACCGCCGCTACAAGGCCCACGCCGGGCTGCGCATCACCGACATCTGACCCGCCACCGCACCACCCATCGGCGGTGCCGGTGCCCCTTTCACGAAGGGACCTCAGCCCCGGTCGGTGGGATGGGGTGCGTCACAGCCAGCCCGCGTCCTCCGCGATGCGGATGGCGTCGATCTTGTTGCGGGCTCCCGTCTTCGTGATCGCCCCCGTCAGGTAGTTGCGCACGGTGCCGGGGGAGAGGTGGAGGCGGGAGGCGATCTCCTCGGCCGAGGCGCCCCGGGCGGCCTCCCTGAGGACGGTGGACTCGCGCGGCGTGAGCGGGCTCTCGCCGTACTGCATGGCCGAGGACACCAGCTCGGAGTCCAGCACGCGCAGCCCGGCGGCGGTACGCCTGATGGCGTCCGCCAGCCGGTCGCCCGGGGCGTCCTTGACCAGGAACGCCTCGATGCCCACGGCCAGAGCCCGGCGTACGTGGCCCGGCTGCCCCATGGCCGTGAGCACCAGGACGCGGCACGACGGGAGGCGCTCCAGCAGCGTGGCGGCGGCGGTGATGCCGTCCACCACCGGCAGGTCGATGTCCACGACCGCGACGTCGGGCCGCACCCGCAGGGCCTCCGGCACGATCTCGTCGCCCCGGGTCACCTCCGCGACCACCTCGATGTCCCGCTCCAGGCGGAGGAGGGCGGTGAGCGCGGCGCGGATCATGTGCATGTCCTCGGCCAGCAGCACCTTGATCACGCCGCGACCTCCATCGCCAGGAGGAAGCCGCCGGCGCCGGTCCGGACCGCGGTGCACGAGCCGCCCGCCTGGGCCGCGCGTTCCGCCAGCCCCGTGAGCCCCCCTCCGTCGGGGCCGGGCTCGGCGAGGACGCCGTCGTTGGCCACCTCCAGCCGGACCGTGCCGCCGTTCAAGGACGTGGTGATCGTGCAGGTCGTGGCGCGGCTGTGGCGCAGGACGTTGGTGACGGCCTCGCGTACGGCCCACGCCAGCGCCTCCTCCGAGCGGCCCGGCAGCGTCACGTCCGCCAGGTGCGCCTGCACGCCGACCCCTGACGACTCCAGCAGCGCCACCGCCCGGTTCACCTCGCCGGCCAGCGACAGGGCCCGGTAACCCCTGGCGACGTGACGTACGTCCTGGGCCGCCTCCCTGGCCACCTGCACCAGCTCGCCCACCTCCGTCCGGGCGGCGGCCGGATCGCGCTCCATGAGCCGGGAGGCCAGGTCACCCTTGAGCGCGATCGCGGTCAGGCTGCGCCCGAGGCCGTCGTGCAGGTCGCGGGAGATGCGCAGGCGCTCCTTGAGCACGGCCGCGTCCGCCAGCTCGGCCCTGGCCTGTTCCAGGTCGGCCGCCACCCGAGTGAACCGCACCAGCGCATAGACCATGGCGCCCGTCGTCGGCACGGTGACCACGTAGAAGAGGGTGACGATGGAGGCGCTCATGCCCGACCACAGCACGGTGCCCTCGTACAGCATCATCAGCACCACCAGCGCCCCGCCCCGGCCCAGCGGCAGGAACACCAGCAGCGTCCCGGCCAGCATCGGCGCCGTCACCCCCGACATGCCGCCGGGCAGCAGGAAGTCGGGCAGGTACGTGACGACCGCCTGCAACACGATCGTGAGCGGGTACGCGGGCGGGCGCTCGCCGCGCAGGCCGGCCCGCATGTTCAGGTAGTGCGTGCAGATCACGGCGATCGTGGCGACCGCGGCCGCGGCGCCGTAGCCCGGGCCGTGCAGGAAGTAGGTGAGCGCGAGCAGCGAGTAGGCGGCCGATACGGCGGTGATGAGGCCGGTCGCGAGCCGTCTGGCCGAGGAGGAGACCACGGGCTGATTATCCTTACGATCGGCGCGGTTCCCAGCGGAACCACAGCCGGAGGGCGACGAGCCCGACGACCGTCCAGGCGGCCAGGACCAGGGCGGCCACGGCCAGGTCGCCGGTCTTGACGGCGTTCACGACGGCGCTGGTGGGCAGCAGGTCCAGGGCCGGTCGCAGCCACGAGGGCAGCGGGATCGGGCCCATCGCGCCCGCGGAGACCGCCGCCACCAGGAAGACGGGCATGGTGAACGCGGCGGCCAGCTCGGCGCGTGGGATGGCCGCCGTGTACGCGGCGCCGAGCAGCGACAGCACCGCCGACCCCGCCACCGTGATCGCGGCGAACCCCAGCGGGTCGTCCGGGAACGGCACGCCGGCCACCACCCGCACGGCCACCGTGCACAGCGCGATCATGGCCACGGTCTGCGTGGCCGTGCTGGCGATCTGGCCGAGCAGGATCTGCCCGTCCGTCAGCCGGCTCGCCCGCAGGCGCTTGAGCACGAGCTGGTCGCGGCGGGTGGCCAGGGCGACGGCGACGTTCATGAACGCGGTGATCGCCAGCAGCAGCGAGATCGCGCTCTGGAAGATCGCGGTGGCGGCCGAGGGGTCCAGCACGTTCCTCATGAGCAGCGGCATCCCCACGGCCAGCCCGACCGGGGTCACCACGGAGGCGAACAGCATGGACTTGTCCCGCCAGAACAGGCGCGTGCCGAGGCGGTAGGTGGCGGTCAGGCTCATCGGGCGCGCTCCAGGAAGAGGTCTTCGAGGGTGGCGGTGCGGACCTCCAGGCCCGACAGGCGCAGGCCGCGCCCGGCCGCCCAGGTCAGCAGCGTCTGCGCGGCCAGGTCGGGGTCGTCGGCGCGGCAGACGGCCGTCTCACCCTCCATGGTGACCGGCAGGGGCAGATCGGCCGGGTCGATGTGCGCGGGCAGCCGGAACGCCACCCGCCCCGACCTGGCGGCCAGTGTCTCGGCCATGTCCCCGGACGCGACGATCTCGCCGGCGTCCAGGATGGCCATGGCCGTGGCCAGGCGCTGCGCCTCCTCCAGGTAGTGCGTGGTCAGCAGGATCGTGGTGCCCTGCCTGGCCAGGTCGCGGACGACGGTCCAGGTGTTCCTGCGGGCCTCGGGGTCCATGCCGGTGGTCGGCTCGTCGAGGAACAGCACGTCGGGGCGGCCCAGCAGGGCCAGCGCCAGGTCGAGCCGGCGCTTCTCGCCGCCGGACAGCTGGCGCACCTTGGTGCCCCGCCTGCCCGCCAGCCCGGCCAGCTCCAGCACCTCGTCGCGGGGACGGGGCGCGGCGGTGAAGTCGCGCCAGGTGTCGACGGTCTGGGCCACCGTCAGGTCAGGGAAGAAGCCGGCCTCCTGCAGCATGATCCCGGTGCGCTGCCTGACGGCCGAGCGGTCGGTGTACGGGTCGAGGCCGAGCACGCGCACGGTCCCGCCGTCGGCCCGCTGGAAGCCCGCCAGCACCTCGACCGCGGTGGTCTTGCCCGCGCCGTTCCTGCCGAGGAGCGCGAAGATCTGCCCCTGCGCCACCTCGAACGAGATGCCCTTCACCGCCTCGAACCCCTGGTGGCTCTTCCTGAGCCCGGTCACTTCGATCGCTGTCATGCGTACGAGTGTTTCCGGGGCGATCACGGGGCGACAGTGAAGAATTCACGACTTGCGCGAGAGCTTGAGCAGCGCGTCCGTGACCCCCTCGGGGTCGACGAGCTGGTGCAGGTGCTGGCCGGGCACGCGGACCACGGGCCAGCCCCGCCGCCCGGCCTCCTCGGCGACCTCCTCGTACGGCGGGCCGAACCACAGGCACGAGCACCTGACCTCGTCCCACCCGGCGGGCACGGGGATGGGCTGGGTGTAGTAGTCGAGCGGCAGCCGCGGCTGCTCCGCCGCCACCTTGATGCGCACGGCGGGGTCGGGCAGCATGGCCACCACGTCCTCCTCGTCCCACCAGTCGGTCCAGCGCGGCAGCACGCCGTCGGGCCCGGCCAGGTCGTGCAGGAACGGCAGGAAGCTCTCCTCCGCGACCTTGATCAGCCCTTCGCGCGGCGGGATGTGCGCGTCGGCGAAGACGCACGCCACCACCCGCTCGCCCAGCCCTTCCTTGATCAGCGGCAGGAAGAACCCGGCGTTGCTGTGCGCGGCCAGCACGACGGGCGTGTCAGGGGTGACCGCGCGCACCGCCTCGACCACCCGTGGCCAGTACGGCGCGCCGCCCGTCGCCACGCCGGTCAGGTCGGGCACCACGGCCGTGTGTCCGCGGCGTTCCAGCGACTCGGCCACGGGAACCCAGGTCGAGGGCCCGACGGAAGGGCTGTGCACGAGTACGAAGGTCGTCTGCATAGGCCCACCCTGTCAGACCACGAGGGTGTGCCGGGACACCGGGCGATCGGTGCCGTCGAAGAACGCCCAGGCCACGGCCAGGTTGTTCACCGCTCGCGAAAGCTCGTCCTCGGGGAACAGGAAGTGCAGGCGCATGCGGTCGGCGTGCCCGCCCAACGGGTCGAACGATCTGCCCGGCGGCACCGCGACCCCGTGCCTGAGCGCCACCTGGGCGAAGGAGTCCACGTCGCCGTGCGGGATCCGTACCCAGATGGTCTGGCCGCCGAGCGCGGGCTCGAACTCCCACGACGGCAGCCGTTCGCGCAGCTCCGCGCACAGGTGGTCGTGGCGCCGGCGCAACGTGCGCACGCGCGCCGCCCGTACCTCCTCCAGGCGGCGCAGCAGCGCGACGGCGGCCAGCTGGCTGAAGACCTCGCCCCCGAGGTCGAGCACGGCCCGCAGCCTGGCCAGCCGCGACACCAGCGGCGCCGCCGCGCGGATCCACCCGACCCGCAGCCCGCCCCAGACGAGCTTGCTCAGCGAGCCGACGGTGATGAGGTGCTCCCCCCGCTCGAACGACGCCAGCGGCGGCGGCGTCTCGCCCGTGAAGCAGAGCTCGGCGCACACCTCGTCGTCGATCAGCGGCACGTCGTGCTCGGCGGCCAGCGCGGCCAGCCGCCGGCGGGCCGGGGTGTCCATGACCGCGCCGTCCGGGTTGCGGCTGGTGGGGACGAAGTAGGCCAGCGCGGGGCGTTCACGCAGGTCCTCCGCCGTCCCGGGCCGGACGACGGCGGCGGCGTGCCGGAACACCTCCAGCGCCCCCGGGTACGTCGGCGCCTCGGTCAGCACGGTGTCGCCGGGGGCCACCAGCAGCCCGGTGAGCAGGGTGAGCGCCTGCTGGGCGCCCGTCGTCACCATGATCTCCTCGGCCGTCGTCGGCACGCCGCGGCCGGTGTAGTAGGCGGCCAGCGCGGCACGCAGGGCCGGGTTGCCCGCGGGCTGGTAGCCCAGGTCGCGGGTGCCGGCCAGCCGCGCGCCCGCCTCCTCGTACGCCTCGAACATCGCGGCCGGCATGTCGTCCGGCGCGGCGCACGTCAGGAGCTGCACGCCGTCCGGCGGGTGCAGGATGTGGAGCAGGAGCGGATTGGCCGGCACGCCGTCGGCGGCCCGCGTCGCGGGCAGCTCGAGCGCGGCCACCCGGGTGCCGCTGCCCTGGCGGCGCACCACGCGGCCCTCCTGCTGCAGCAGGTCGTACGCGGCGACCACGGTGCCCCGGCCCACCGCGAGCCGCTTGGCCAGCACCCGGTCCGGCGGGAGCGCCCTGTCGGGCGGCAGCACGCCGTCGTCGATGAGCGCCCGCAGCCGGGCCGCGAGCAGCAGGTAGAGCGGGCCGCGGCCCGACGCCCAGCGGCCCAGGAGATCGACGAGGTCGCCGTCGGCGAGATTGGCCCCATTCATGGACCAATTCTGCCGGATTGGCTCTGATGCCGGACCGTTTCGCGGGCGATCCTTGACGCATGACCGATTCTCATCCCTCTGAGCTCCGCCCCGAGACGCGCACCGTCCACGTGCCGCAGCCCGTCATCGAGGGCAGCCGGCCGATCACCGTGCCGATCTACCAGACCTCCGGATTCGTCTTCGACGACCCCGCCGTGATGGCCGACGCGATGGGGCGGGCCGACGGGCCGTTCGTGTACGGGCGCTACACCAACCCCACCGTCCGCTCCCTGGAGGAGGCCGTCTCCGGGCTGGAGGGCGGGGTGGGGGCCGTCGCCACGGGCTCGGGCATGGGCGCGATCAACACCGTCCTGCTCGGCCTGCTCAAGCCCGGTGACCACCTCATCGCGCAGAAGTCCCTGTACGGCGGGACCGCCGCCATGATCAACGACCTGGTGGGCAGGTTCGGGATCACGGTGACGTACGTGCCCGAGAACGACCCCGCCGCCCTGCGCGCCGCCGTCCGCCCGGAGACCCGGCTCGTCTACCTGGAGACGATCAGCAACCCGATGACGCTGGTCGCCGACCTGCCGGGGATGTGCGCGGCGGCCCGCGAGCTGGGGATCGTGTCCGTGGTGGACAACACGTTCGCCACGGCCCTGCTCTGCCGGCCCATCGAGCACGGGGCGGACATCGTCGTACACTCCACCACCAAATACCTGTCCGGGCACACCGACGTGGTGGGCGGGCTCGCCGTCTTCGCCTCCACCGAGCTCTACGAGAAGGTCTGGCACTTCGCGATCGAACTGGGCGCCTCCGCCGACCCCTTCGCCGCCTGGCTGTCGCTGCGGGGGCTGCAGACCCTCGCCCTGCGCATGGAACGCCACTGCTCCAACGCCCGCCTCCTCGTCACCCGCCTGGCCTCCCACCCCGCCGTCACCGCCGTGCACTGGCCGGGCCTGGCCACGCATCCCTCCCACGATCTGGCCGGGAAGCTGCTGTCCGACTTCGGCGGGGTGCTCTCGTTCGACCTCGCCGGCGGGCGGGCGGCGGGGGAGAGGTTCATGAGCTCCGTACGCCTCATGCTGCTCGCCCCGTCGCTGGGCGGCGTGGAGACGCTCGTCATGCATCCGGCGACGACGTCCCACCGCTCGCTCAGCGCCGGGGAGCTGGCCAGGCACGGGATCGGCGAGGGCACCGTACGCATCGCCGTGGGCATCGAGCACCCCGAGGACCTGTGGGCCGACGTGGCGCAGGCGCTGGCATAGTGGCCTGTGTGGATTACTCGGATGTGCTGGCGGCGGCCAGCCGTATCGACGGGCTCGTGCTACGTACGCCGGTGCTGGAGGTCTCGCCCGGCGTCTTCTTCAAGCTGGAGCTGTTGCAGCACTCGGGGTCGTTCAAGGTCCGCGGGGCCTTCAACCGGATGCTGTCGGCGGGCGAGCTGCCGCCCAGCGGGGTGATCGCCGCCAGCGGCGGCAACCACGGGCTGGCCGTCGCCTACGCGGCGCGGGTCCTGGGGGTGCGGGCGGAGATCTTCGTGCCCGAGGTGACGAGCCCGGTGAAGGTCGCCGGGCTCGAGGCGCTGGGGGCCCACATCACGCAGACCGGGGCCATCTACTCGGAGGCCGCCGAGGCCGCCGCCAAGCGGGCCGCGGAGACGGGGGCGTTGGCGGTGCACGCGTACGACCAGGCTGAGGTGGTGGCGGGGCAGGGGACCACGGGGCTGGAGATCGTCGAGCAGACGGGTGGCGTGGACACGGTGGTGGTCGCCGTTGGCGGGGGCGGCTTCGCCGCCGGCATCACCCTGGGCACCTCCGGCCCGACCCCTTCGCCGGGCCACACGCCCGCAACCCCACCCACCCCGACACCCGGCTCCGCTGTGACGCCCAGCTCTCCTGCGACGCCCGGCTCTGCTGTGACGCCCAGCTCCGCTGTGACGCCCGGCGCCGGGCCGCGGATCATCGCGGTCGAGCCCGAGCGGATCCCGACCCTCCGCGAGGCGCTGCGCGCGGGACACCCGGTGCCCGTGGAGGTGAGCGGGGTGGCCGCCGACGCGCTGGGCGCCACCAAGATCGGCACCATCGCGTTCGAGGTCCTGTCCTCACCCCGGGTGGAGAGTGTGCTGGTGACCGACGAGGCGATCGTGGAGGCCCGGCGTACCCTCTGGGCCCGTCACCGGGTGGCGGCCGAGCCCGCGGGCGCGACGGCGTACGCCGCACTGCTGTCGGGCGCGTACACGCCGGCTCCGGGGGAGCGGGTGGCCGTGGTGCTGTGCGGCTCCAACACCGACCCCGGCACCCTCACCCCCTGACTACCTCCCCATCTCATGCCCGGCGACGGACGCGGCGTCGCCTGATCCCCAGCGTCGGGCGCGGCGTCGCCTCCCGCCGCGCCCGGGCTTCTCGCCGCCAGGCCCCGAGCCCTGTCGCCCGACGTGTGTGCCCCGCAGCGCGGATCTGGACCCACGGCCCAGAATCCGCGCGCACGGAACAGCAGCCCCGGCCCGACCCCGAAGTCCGGTCTCCAACGCCCTCGACGCCCGGGCCGGACGCCCGACCTGGCATACCTGGCCTGGACGCCCGCCGCCAACACCTGGCCCTGGACGGGCGAGCCGGAACATCCGGTCCTGGACGCCCGCCCTCAACGTTCGCCGCCAACGCCTGGCCCTGGACGCCCGGCCGGACTACCCCGCCTTGGACGCCTGGTCCAACGGTCACCGTCACGTGGTGGTCGCGGCATCAGGCAGCCATGCCGTCGCAGGTGGCCGTACCGTCGTAAGGGGTCGTACCGCCGCGTAGGGGGCGTGTCGTCGGCCGCCGTCAGTTGTACGTGTGCTCAGCAGCCGGGAAAGCGCCCGCAGTCACGTCGGCGGCGAAGGCGCGGACGGCGCGGTCCATCTCGGCGGCCAGGTCGGCGTAGCGCTTGACGAACCGGGCGGGACGCGGCGTGAGCCCCATCAGGTCCTGCCACACCAGAACCTGCGCGTCCGTCCCGGCGCCCGCGCCGATGCCGATGGTGGGGATCGTCAGCGACGCCGTCACCCGCTCCGCCAGATCCGCCGGCACGCATTCGAGCACCACCGAGAACGCCCCCGCCCGTTCCAGGTCCTTGGCGTCCGCCATGAGCTCGTCGCCCGATTGGCCGCGCCCCTGAACGCGGTAGCCGCCCAGGACGTTCACCGACTGCGGGGTCAGCCCGAGGTGGGCCATGACCGGGACCCCGGCCGAGACCAGCGCCTCCACCTGCGGGACGACCCGGCGGCCGCCCTCCAGCTTGACGGCGTGCGCCCCGGCGTCCTTCATGAACCGCGCGGCCGACTCCAGCGCCTGCTGAGGCGAGGACTGGTACGACCCGAACGGCAGATCCGCGACCACCAGCGCCCGGGACGAGCCGCGCACCACGGCCGCCGTCAGGGGCAGGAGGTCGTCGACCGTGACGGGCAGCGTGGAGTCGTACCCGTAGACGACCATGGCCGCCGAGTCGCCCACCAGCAGAACGGGGATGCCCGCGTCGTCGAAGACCCTGGACGTCATCGCGTCGTAGGCGGTGACCATGGGCCACCGCTCTCCGCGCTCCTTGGCGGCGGTGAGGTCGCGAACGGTGACCCGGCGCCCGGAGACGCCCCCGTACAGCGTGGTTGAAGAGGACATGTGTGAACCCTCCAGAAACGTCTCGAGGCGCCCCAGTGGCGTCCCCGGACTCCTTCCGATGATGGCACGCGCTGTCACGTGCCGAAAAACCTGTGGCGAAACTGTCGGTGCCTCTTGCGAGAATCAGCGCGGAGGTTGAAACGACATGGCTCTCGCCCCTTACCGACGACTGGTCAAGATCCCGGGCGTTCCCGCGTTGCTGCTGATGGGGCTGCTGGCGCGGGTTCCGTCCACGGCCATGGGGATGACCCTCACCCTGCACGTGGCCATGGCGCTCGACCTGGGATACGGCAAGGCGGGGCTGGTCACCATGGCCAACACCATCGGCATGGCGATCGGCTCGCCGTTGTCGGGGAGGTTCGTCGACAAACACGGGTTACGTCCTGTGGTCATGGTCACGACCGTGGCGCAGGCGGTGTTCTGGGCGTGCGCGTGGGCGCTGCCGTTCCCGGCCCTGATCGGGACGGCGGCGGTGGCGGGGCTGCTGGCGTTGCCGGTGTTCAGCGTGACCAGGCAGTGCCTGGCCGCCATGGTGCCGGTCTCCCAGCGGCGCAGCGCGTTCGCGCTCGACTCCATGCTGGTCGAGCTGGCGTACATGGCCGGTCCCGCTCTCGCGGTGGCCGGGCTGACGATGCTGGACAGCAGGGTGACGATGATTATCATCGGGGTCGCCACGGCGGCGGCGGGCCTGGGCATGTTCATGCTCAATCCGCCCACCCGATCGCCCGACGAGCTAGAGGCGCAATCGATCAAGGTGTCCAGGCGGCAGTGGCTGACGCCCGGGTTCGTGGCGTTGCTCGGGACGGCGGCGGCGGCCACGTTCGTGCTCACGGCCACCGAGCTGTCCCTGATCGCGACCATGAACAACGCCGGCCAGACCCAGTGGGTCGGCCTCGCCGTCGCCATCTGGTGCGTCTACTCCCTGATCGGCGGCTTCGTGTACGGCGGGCTGTCGCGTGGCTTCTCACCCTTGGTGCTCATCGCGTTCATGGGCCTGCTCACGATCCCGGTCAGCCTGGTGAGCAGCTGGCAATGGCTGGTCGTGATGCTCCTCCCGGCAGGCCTCCTCTGCGCGCCGGCACTGTCGGCCACGGTCGACGTGCTCTCCCGGTGGGTGCCCGCCACGGCGCGAGGCGAGGCGATGGGCTTCCACGGTACGGCCCTGCTGATCGGCGGCGCGAGCTCGGCCCCCATCGCGGGCGCCGTGATCGACGCAAGCGGGCCGACGTGGGCGTTCGTGCTCGCGGGCCTGGTGGGGGTGGCTATGGTGCTCGCCGCCGCCCCCTTCTGGCCCCGCCGCCCCGCCGGCCCCCTCCCAACCTCCACCCAGCCCCAGTCGGATTCGCCCCCTTCGACCCTCACCGAGCCCACTCCAGCACCAGCCGAGGCCCCTTGAGCCGGTGACCAGCAGGGCCCCGGCGATCGGCGGCTTCTTAAGCCGACGGCCGGTGGTCCTCCGACCGGTGCGCGTGGGGCAAGTGGTCGTCGGCGGCCCGCGAGTCGGCCTGAGAACACGACAGCCAGTTGCCTCACGCGCCCGCCGGCACCGAGTCGGGTGCGCCATCGCGTCGGACGGCGGCCGTCCGGGGGCCGCGCGGTGGTGTGGGGGATGGGTGCATGGTGTTGCGGTGCGGGACGGCGTATGGGCCGCGGGCTGTGACAGCGGTGGTCGGCTTGGGGTTGAGGCCGATCCCGAAAGCGGTGTGGCTTGGGGGTTGAGGCGACCGCGGTCAGCACCTCGGCTCGGGAGCGTTGGCGAGAGTTAACCCAGGGTTTACGAAACGGGACCGTTGCGTATCGGAATAGCTTGCGATACGGTGTCGTTGCGAAACTCGTACGTATCGAAATTGGGGGGCTCTTCGTGAGAGACGTAGTAGTGGACCCGAACGCGGGCCATCCACGCCGATGGGGGATCCTCGGCGTGCTGGTGTTCAGCCTGCTGGCCGTCGTGCTGGACAACACCATCCTCAACGTGGCGATGAAGACCATCGCCGACAAGACGGTCGGTTTGGGGGCGACGCAGAGTGAGCTGGAGTGGGCGATCAACTCCTACACGCTGGTGTTCGCCGGGTTGCTGTTCACGTTCGGGGTGATCGGCGACCGAACAGGGCGCAAGCGGATGTTGTTCATCGGCATGGCGCTGTTCGGACTGGCCTCGCTCGCCAGCGCCTACTCGCAGGATCCGATGCAGTTGATCCTGGCGAGGGCGGCGATGGGCATCGGCGGGGCGGCGATCATGCCGGCCACCCTGGCGATCATCTCCAACGTCTTCCCGCCCGGTGAGCGGGGCAAGGCGATCGGTGTGTGGGCCGGCGGCGTGGGGCTCGCCGTGGCGATCGGGCCCATCACGGGCGGTCTGCTGATCCAGCACTACTGGTGGGGTTCGGTCTTCCTGATCAACGTGCCGATCGTGATCGTCGCCATGATCCTCATCGCGACCTTCGTGCCGGAGTCGCGTGACCCGAAGCCGTCCAAGCTGGACCCGGTCGGTGTGCTGCTGTCGATCATCGGGTTGGTGGCCGTGGTGTACGGCATCATCCGCGGCGGCGGCCTCGGCACCGTCTTCAGCGCGGAGGTCCTGGTGCCGACGCTGTTCGGGCTGGTGGTGCTGGGTGCGTTCGTGTGGTGGGAACGGCGCATCGACCACCCCATCTTCGACGTCCGCAACTTCGGCAACGTCCGCTTCAGCTCGGCCATCGGCATGATGGGCATCGTCTTCTTCGCGATGATGGGCGGGATGTTCTTCCTGACCTTCTACCTGCAGACCGTGCTGGGCTTCTCGCCGGTGCAGGCGGGGGCGCTGATGATCCCGTTCGCCGCCGCGCAGCTCATCTTCGCGCCGCTCAGCCAGCGGGTGAACGAGCGGTTCGGCGCCAAGCTGTCGGCCACCGTGAGCATGATCGTGGTGACGGCGGCCCTGGCCAGCTACGCGCTCATGGACCAGGACACGCCGATCGTGCTGATCGAGGTCATCTTCTTCGTCCAGGGTGCCGCGATGGCGAACATCATGCCGCCCGCGACCACCGCCATCATGGAGTCGCTGCCCAGGGAGAAGGCCGGCGTCGGCTCGGCCATGAGCAACACCGTCCGCCAGGTGGCGGGTGCGCTCGGCGTGGCCGTGCTCGGCTCGGTGCTGTCGTCCAACTACCGCGGCGAGATCACGCCCTCGCTGGCCGGCCTGCCCGCCGACGTCCAGCACACTGCGGGCGAGTCGATCGTGCAGACGATGGGCGTCGCCCAGGCGCTCGGCGAGAGGGGCCAGGCGCTGATCAAGCCCGCGTTCGCCGCGTTCGTCGACGGCATGCACGTGACGGCGCTGGTGTCCGCGGTGATCGCGCTGGTCGGCGTCGCGGTGGTGGCAAAGTGGATGCCGGGCAAGACGCGCCCGGCCACGCAGGCGGAACAGAAGGAACCGGCTGTAGTGTGAGGCAGCGATGACGATCCAGGAATCAGGGACTGCCCGTCCGGCGGGGCGTCCGCGTAGCGAGAAGGCCGAGAAGGCGATCATCGAGGCCACCCTCGATCTGATCGGCGAGGGCATGGGCGTCTCCGATCTGTCCATCGAGGCCATCGCGTCGAGGGCGGGTGTCGGCAAGACGACGATCTATCGGCGCTGGTCCAACAAGGAGGACCTGGTCGTCGACGCCCTCGCCACGCTCAAGGCCCCGGTGCCGTCGCTCACCGGCACATCGGTGCGTGACGACCTGATCTCCCTGCTCGACGCGATGCGCAGCGAGTCGGGCGTGGCCCGCAACCGCTGCGTGATGAAGATCGCTATGAGCGAGGCCGATCGGTATCCGCAGTTGATGGACCGGTTCATGAAGCGGGCCATCGAGCCTCGGAGGCAGGCGATGCGCGCGGTGATCGAGCGCGGCATCGCCAACGGCGAGCTCCGCGCCGACCTGGACGTCTCGATGGGCATGGCCGTTCTCACCGGCACCATGCTCTGGTTCACCAAGTGGGGTCCGGCCGGTGACCTCGACGTGGATCTCGCCGAACGCGTCGTGGACGTGGCGCTGGCGGGAATGGCCCCCTGACGGCAGACGGCGGCCACCTGCGCATGTCCCGGGCCTGTGCCGTGTCCTTCGGATGATGGCGTGAGTGCCGTTTTCGGAGGCATGGGACCTCGGGGCGATGACTCCCGGCGGGGGCGTGTTAGCGCCGCCCCCGCCGGGCTTTGCCTCATGTGGGTTTGTGGCAACGGGGTCCGTAGGTGATCGTTTTGGCCTAGGCAGAACGTGAGCATTGTTCTAATCTCGCGGCCATGCCCCCCATGCGAAAAATCGCGACAATCGTCGTGCTCACGTCAGGTCTGCTGTTATCCGGCGGCACCGCTTTCGCCCATGAGGAGCGTCCGGTGACGCTGCCTGATGGTACGGGGGCGGTGCCGGTGCTGCGGTCCGGGGAGCCGGATCTGCTGGTGTGCAAGACGGATAAAGCCGACTTTGAGCGTCGAATCGCGAAATTTCCGGAGGATCTCAAAGCCCGCAACCTCGACCTTTTCGCGAAATGTCAGCAAAAAGGGGTTAGACACCTCCAAGAAGCCGTCGACCAGGTCGACCGCCCCGGAATGACGATCGCCATTCTCCCCGGACTCTACCGCGAGGAACCCAGCCAGCCCGCCCCCACCGGCGCCTGCGCCCAGCTCACCGCCCGTTGGTCCACGTGGGGCTACCAGATCCTCTCCTTCGAACAGCAGCGGCAGTGCCCCCACAACCAGAACCTCGTCGCCATCCTCGGCAAGAAGGACCTGCAGATCGAGGGCACCGGAGCCGATCCGCTCGACGTCGTGATCGACGCGGAGTACCGCAAGCTCAACGCCGTCCGCGCCGACCGTACCGACGGCATCTACTTCCGGAACTTCACCGCCCAGCGCACCACGTTCAACTCCCTGTACGTGCTCGAAACCGACGGTTTCGTCATCGACCGCGTCCTCACCCGCTGGAACGACGAGTACGGCTTCCTCACCTTCGCCAGCGACCACGGCCTCTACACCGACTGCGAGGCGTACGGGAACGGCGACGGCGGCCTCTACCCGGGCAGCGCCTCCAACCTCAACGACGGGCGCGGCCACGACGTCCCCAGGTACGCCATCGAGATCCGCCGCTGCAAGAGCCACGACAACGCGCTCGGCTACTCGGGCACCGCCGGCGACTCGATGTGGGTGCACGACAACGAGTTCTACGACAACATGGTCGGCGCCACGATGGACAGCCTCTGGCCCTCGCACCCCGGACTGCCGCAGAACCACGCCAAGTTCGAGAACAACAAGATCTACGACAACAACCGCGACTACTACCGCTACACCCGCGACGGCACCTGTGCCAAACCCCCGGCCGAACGCGGCTACGAGCGGGGCGTGGTGTGCTCACAGGTGGGCGTGCCCCCGGGGACGGGCATCCTGGTCGCGGGCGGCAACTACAACGTCTTCAGGAACAACCGCGTCTGGGGCCACCGGCGGGCGGCCTTCCACCTGTTCGGGGTGCCCGCGTTCATCAGGGGCGAGAACGACCTGGCCAAGCAGGCCGACACCTCCGACTACAACCGCTACGAGGGCAACGTGTTCGGCGTGAGCCCGACGGGCGAGCGGCGGCCGAACGGGCTGGACGTGTGGTGGGACGGGCAGGGCACCGGCAACTGCTGGCAGGGGGACACGGGCGCGTCGTCGCCCGCCGTCCTGCCGGTCTGCGCCGCCACGGCGCCCGCGCTGTCGGGCGGCGCGAACCGCCTGCTGGCCGAGCCCGTGAAGCTGATCAAGCTGTACCTGTGCGCGGACTTCAGCGCCTCGCAGGCCCGCCTGCCGGCCGGGTGCGACTGGTTCGGCGCGTCGGGGCCCGGCAAGGTGGAGACGCAGCTCGCCCTCGGCGGCTCGGCGGTGCTCGGGCTGCTGCTGGGGCTGTTCTGGTGGCGTTCGCGGCGGGGCGCGCGGCGGCACGGCGGCGACGGCCGGTCGGGGAATGGCGTGGCGCCAGCGGTGACGGCGATCGTCCGGCGCCGGCATCGGCTGGTCGTGGCCGGGAGCGTCGCCGGGGCCGCCGGGCTCGTGCTCGACGTGGTGGCGGCGGCCGTGGACAGCACGTCGCAGGCCGGGGCCGCGCTGCTGCTCATGGGGGCGTGGTGGCTCTGCCTGGGTGCGGCCCTGCGGGGCAGGCGGCCGGCGTTCGGCCTGTTCACGATCGTGGTGGGGCTGCTGGCCTGTGCCGACGCCTTCGACCGGTTGGTGTACCTGATCCCCCTCGTCCCGCTGGGGCCGGGGTGGATCCGGGGACTGCTGACCGGGCTCTGGGTGCTCTGCGCGGTCGTGGTGCTGGCGCCGCGGCGCAGGGGCACCGCGCGGGAGACGCCCGCCGAGGCCGAGGTGAGCGCGTGAGCGGGTTCGTCCGCATGGCCGGGTGCGTGCTGGCGGGCTGGCTCGTCACGGCGTGCGGGCCGCTGTCGGAGACCCACCACAATCCGGGCAACAGCCACGAGGTGGCCACGGCGGCGCCGAGCGGGCAGACGGACGCCGTGATCACCGTCGCCCGCGGCCAGGTGAGCCCGCCGCCGGGCTGGCTGGAGGTGGCCAAGGGACGGCAGGTCAGCATCACGGTGACCAGCGACGTGGCCGACGAGCTGCACGTTCACGGCTACGACATCGAGGCCGAGCTGCGGCCGGGGGTGCCCGCGACCGTGCGCTTCACGGCCGGCCTGACCGGGGTGTTCGAGGTGGAGACCCACAGGAGCAAGCTGGTCCTCACGCAACTGGCGGTGCGGTGACGGCGGGGGTCCTCGCGCACGGGATCGGTACGCGCAGCGACCTGCCGATCCCGCTCTTCTACGCCTACGCGGGTGCTTTCGCGGCGCTCGTCGTCTCGTTCCTGGCGCTCGGGCTGCTCTGGGCCGACTCCCGCTTCCGCGGCGACCGGGCGGGCCTGGTGATCCCGTTGCGCCTGCCGGGCCGCCCGGCGCGCGTGCTGACCCTCCTCGCCGCCGTCTACACGATCGGCCTGCTCGTGGCGGGTCCCGCGGACGGGAATGCGGGGCCGTACCTGGTGTATGTGCTCTTCTGGGTGGGTCTGGTCCCGGCATCGCTGCTGCTCGGCCCGGTGTGGCGGGCGCTGAGCCCGTTCCGGCTGCTGCCCGACCGGCCCCGGCGCCCGCTCCCGCGCCGGCTCGGCTACTGGCCCGCCGCCGCGGGCCTGCTCGCGTTCACCTGGACGGAGCTGGTCGCCCCCGAGCCCGCGGCGCCGTTCACGCTGCTGACCTTCTGCGCCCTGTACGCGGCCATCCAGCTCGCGGGCACCCTCGGGTACGGCCACGCCTGGCTGGAACGCGGCGACCCGTTCGAGGTGTACTCGACCCTCATCGGCCACCTGTCACCCCTCGGCAGAAAGGCGAACGGCGACCGCGTCCTGCGCAGCCCGTTCGACGGCCTCGACGCCATCCAGCCCGCCCCAGGCCTCGTCGCCACCGTCTGCGTCCTGCTCGGCGGCACCGCGTACGACGGCTTCTCCGGCACCCCCGCCTGGGTGAACGCCCTCCAGTCAGGCCCGCTCGGCCGCACCGGGCTGGGCACGCTCGGCCTGCTGGTCGCCGTCGCGGGGGTGGCCCTCCTGTACGCCGCCTGCCTCGGCGCGGCCGGACTGATCGGCGGCACCAGGGGGCTGACCGCCCGCTTCGCCCACTCGCTGGTGCCGATCGCCACCGGTTATCTCATCGCCCACTACTTCTCCCTCCTGGTCATCGAGGGCCGGCACGGCCTTCTCCTGGCGCTCGGCGTGGCCGCCCAGCCCGACCCGAACGCCGTCGAACCCGCCACGATCGCCGTCGTCCAGGTGCTGGCCATCGTGGTCGGCCACGTGGTGGGGGTGGTGGCCGCCCACGACCGCTCCGTCCGCCTCCTGCCGCCCGGCCGCGCGGTCGCGGGTCAGATCCCGCTGTTCGTCCTCATGGTCTGCTACACGATCGGCGGCCTGACACTGCTGCTCTGAGCGGAACGGGCCCGACTTCCGGCGGAGGTGGTGGGGGAGGCGGGCGACGGCGCGCAGGCGGTCTCGATGACCCGGGCGCTGCGCCCGGACGTGGTGCTGATGGACGTGCGCATGCCGGTGCTCGACGGCATCGAGGCGACCAGGCGCATCGTCGGCTCGGGGTCCGCGTCGCGGGTGCTGGTCCTGACCACGTTCGACCTCGACGAGTACGTCTACGCCGCCCTGCGGGCCGGGGCCAGCGGCTTCCTCCTCAAGGACGTGCCCCCGGCGGACCTGCTCACGGGCGTACGCGCGGTCGCCGCCGGGGACGCCATGGTGTCGCCCGCCGTCACCCGCCGCCTCATCGACGCCTTCGCCGCCCACCTGCCGGACCCGGACACCGGCCGCACGGCGGCCGACGAGCTGCTGCACCGGCTCACCGAGCGGGAGCGGGACGTGCTGATGGAGGTGGCGCGGGGCCGCTCCAACGTGGAGATCGCCCAGGCTCTGACGGTCTCGGAGGCGACGGTCAAAAGCCATGTCGGCCGCATTCTCGCCAAACTCGATCTGCGTGATCGCGTGCAGATCGTGGTGCTGGCGTACGAGACGGGAATCGTCCGGCGCGGCGACGGTGGAGTGCCCTGATCACGTGTCTACGCCGTGACCGCGAGGAGCACCGCGGTGACGTTGTCGTGCCCTCCCGCGTCCAACGCCTGCCCGACCAGCGCCCGCGCGTCCGCCAGCAGCTCGCCGTGGGGACGCAGGGAGTCCAGGCCGGGCAGGTGCCGCCACAGGCCGTCGGTGCACAGCAGCAGGCGGCCCGGCCCCGGGGGACGGTAGCTGCGGATACGCGGATCCGGGTCGCCGGCGTCGGCGCCCAGCCAGGCGGAGAGCGCTTCGTGCGCGCCCGTGTCGTCCTCGGTCAGCGCCATCCCGGCACCCTCGTCCGGCAGCCAGTACGCGCGGCTGTCGCCGATCCAGCAGGCCCAGATCCCGCCCTGGCCGGCGACGCCCGCGACGTACGTGCAGGCCGGCGCGGCGTGCGCCGATTCGGCCAGGGCGGCGACCGCCCGGCCCGCGCGGGTCGCGGCGTCGGCGAGCGCGGTTTCCGGCAGCGCGCCCGCCCGCAGCCGCGCCGCCAGGGTGGCCGCGCCCGTGTCGGCCGCGATGCGGGCGGCGCGCTCGGAGCGGGGCGACATGGACACCCCATCGCACACCACACCGATCGTCCACGTGCCGTCCCCGGTCAGCGCCATCGCGTCGGCGTTGACGCCGCGCCGCAGCCCACGGTCGCTGACCCCCGCCCCGCCGCCGGTCGTGATCTCCAGGTGTGAGCGGAAGGCCGGTTGGGCCTGGCCGCAGTCCCAGCAGTGGCCGTCCGGGGTCACGGTGCCGCCGCCGCAGAGGGCGCAGTGTGTCGTCATCTCCCCTCAATCGTGGCAGAGCGTGGCGATCCGGGCGCGGTAGCTTGGGCGCACCGGGAGGGGGACAAAGCGATGGCGGGTGAGGCGACGGCGGCGGAGCTGCTGGCCGCGGCGCGGGGTGGGGACGACCTGGCGTTCGGGCGGCTGGTCGGGCCGCTGCGGGACGAGCTGCGGGCCCACTGCTACCGGATGCTGGGGTCCGTCCACGATGCCGAGGACGCCGTGCAGGACACGCTGGACCGGGCGTGGCGGAACCTGGCGCGGTTCGAGGACCGCGGGTCGATCAGACCGTGGTTGTACAGGATCGCGACGAACCGAGCGCTGACGCTCATCGAAAGCCGGGGCCGCCGCGAGCTGCCCGCCGACCTCGACCCGGCCGGTGGCGAGGTGGCGTGGCTGGAGCCGTACCCGGACAGCCTGATGGCCTGGACGGCGGGACTCGGACCCGAGGCGCGGGCGGTGGCCAGGGAGAGCGTGGAGCTGGCGTTCGTGGCGGCGCTGCAGCACCTGTCGGCCGTGCAGCGGGCCGTGCTGCTGCTGCGCGACGTCCTCGGGTACGCCGCGCGCGAGGTCGCCGACCTGCTGGACACCACGGTCGCGGCGGTCAACAGCGCTCTCCAGCGGGCCAGGAAGAACCTCGCCGAGCTGCTTCCCCCGAGCACCCAGCGGCAGACCCTCGGCGAACTGGGCGAGGCGGGGAGCCGGGAGCTGGCCCGCAGGTACGCGGCCGCCTGGGAGGCCGGGGACGTGGACGCCATCGTGGCCATGCTGGCCGAGGACGCGAAGTACTCGATGCCGCCGCTGGCGGCCTGGTTCGAGGGGCGCGACGGCATCCGCGGGTTCCTGCTCGGCGGACCGCTCCAGGAGCGCTGGCGGATGCTGCCCGCGCGGGCCAACGGGCAGCTGGCGTTCGGCACGTACATGTGGGACGAGAAGCGGGCGGCCTACCTCCCGGCCGGGCTGGACCTGCTGGTGGTGCGGGGCGGTCAGGTGGCGGAGGTGGTGTCGTTCCTGGAGGCCGATTTCGCCGGTTTCGGCCTTCCCGAGGAAGTGCGATGAGTTTCGGGATCCGCCCGGGTTGTACGTCCGGAACGAAGGTATCGACCCGGAAGGACCCCCCATGTCCACGAACGAAGACCAGATCCGCGACCTCGTCCTGCGCTGGGCCGAGGCGGTGCACCGCGGCGACCTGGAGACGGTCCTCGCGGACCACGCGGCGGACATCGTGATGTTCGACGTGCCGGAGGACGTTCGCGGCATCGAGGCGTACGAGAAGGCCTGGCCGCCGTTCTTCGAGTGGCAGGCGCAGGGGGCGGCGTTCGAGATCGAGTCGCTGGACGTCGTCGCCGGTGACGGCGTCGCCTTCGCGTACGCGCTGCTGCGGTGCGGCATGCCCGCCGACGACCGGCGGCTGCGGCTGACGCTCGGCCTGCGCGAGGAGGGCGGCCGGTGGGTCGTCGCGCACGAGCACCACTCGTTCCCGATCGCCGACGACGGGGCGGCCGTGCGGGAGGTGCGCGGGGTGCACGAGCGGTGGTACGCGGGCACCGCGGCCAAGGACCTGGACGGCATGATGGCCGCCGTCGCCGACGACGTCGTGTCGTACGAGCACGACGCGCCCCTCGAGTACGTGGGCGCCGAGGCGGTGCGGGAGGTCTGCGCGCGCGGCCTCGACGAGGGACCCGACGTCCGCTTCGACATGCCGGAGCTGAAGGTCATGGCCAGGGAGGACCTCGCGGTCGCGTGGGGGCTGAACCGGGTGCGCGTGGGCGGGGGCGCTGAGACGTGGTCGCGGGGGACGCGGGTGTTCGAGCGGCGCGACGGCTCCTGGGTGATGATCCACCAGCACGTCTCCTACCCGAACGACCCGGCCACGGGCGAGGCGCGGACCGACCTGTGCCCCGGCCCTGCCCGGCGCTAGGCGGGCGGCCGGACGGTGGCGAGCATGGTGTCGAGGGCGCGCTGGGATGTCTGCAGCCGCTCGATCGTCCCGGCGATGCGTTCGCGCTCTTTCCGCAGGTTGTTCACCATGCCCGGGCACGCGGTCGGCACCATCGCGTCGCCGTCGTCGTGGACGCAGGGCAGCAGGAGGGCGATGACGGTCGTCGGGAGTCCGGCGGCGAGCATCGTACGGATGTGGCGCACCGACGCCACGTCCGGCTCGCCGTACTCGCGGTAGCCGTTGGGCAGCCGCACCGGCCGCAGCAGCCCCTGCTCCTCGTAGTAGCGCAGCAGCCGCCTGCTCACCCCGGTGCGGTGGGCCAGCTCTCCGATCTTCATATGCTCCTTGACCTTCACATCGATGTGACGCCTTAGCTTCCGATCACAACAACGGAAAGGAGCCGATGATGCCTGGAGTTGTGATCATCGGAGCGGGGCCGGGGATCGGCCGGTCCGTCGCCCGCCGGTTCGCGCGGGAGGGGCTGCCGGTCGCGCTCGTCTCGCGTACCGGCACGACGCTCGACCTGGACGGGGTGCTCGCGTACAAGGCCGACAGCGCCGACGAGGACCAGCTCAGAGCGGCCCTCGACGCGGCCGCCGCCGAGCTGGGCACGCCGGACGCCGTGGTCTACAACGCCGCGATCATCCGGCCGGACGCGCCGGGCGAGGCGAGCGTGCGGGCCCAGCTGGACGCCTGGGCCGTGAACGTGGTGGGGGCGCTCGTCGCGGCAGCGCACGTGGCGCCCGCGATGGCCCGGCGCGGCAGCGGGTCGTTCCTCATCACCGGGGGGATGCCTGAGCCCAAGGCCCAGTACGTCAGCCTGTCGCTCGGCAAGGCGGGTGTGCGGACGCTGGTGGCGCTGCTCGACCAGGAGTACGGGCCCTCGGGGGTGCACATGGCCAGCGTCACCGTGGCCGGACCGGTCGCGCCCGGCACGGCCTTCGACCCCGACGACATCGCCGAACACTACTGGCGCCTGCACACCCAGCCTCGGGAACTGCGGGAACGGGAAGTCCTCCACGACGGCACGGCATCACGTCCGTGAGGCGGTCGACCCGCGGGGTGTGAGTTTCCAGAGCCAGCCGATCGCGTCGAGCCCGAGCCGTCCGGCCACCCGCTGGGAGGAGTGGTTGTCGGCACTGGTGCTGTAGAACAGGCGGACGCCCGGCAGCAGGCCTGCCCACGCGGCGGTGGTCGCCGCCGCGTACCCGCGGCCCCGGAAGGCGGGCGAGGTCCAGGTGCCCGCCTCGGCCCCCTCGGGGGTCAGCCGGGCGCTGTGGCAGATCGCGGCCACCTGTCCGTCCTCGACGATCATCGCCCAGGGCGCGCCCGCGCCGCCGGCGAGGAGCTCGTCCCACTCCCCGGGCTCCCAGTCCGCGGGGCGCGGCGGGCGCAGGCGTGCGGCGTGCGACGGGTCGTCCGACCTGATGACCTCGGCGGGCGCCTCGAACCTGAGCGGCGGCCGCACCAGATAGCACGGCCCTCCGGACACCGCCCGCCCGCCGCCCAGCAGGGCGTCGCACCGCGCCAGGACGTCAGGCGGGTGGCCTGGGGACGACGGGACGCCCTGGGAGACGAGGTCGAGAAGCTGCGTGGCGACCGGGTCGGGCACGTCGGCGCGGACCGCGGCGGTCATGCCGTCGGCCGCCACGCCGATCACCAGCTCCTCCGGCCCCGGCAGGCGGCCTCGGCCGTCGAGATGCCAGATGACGCCGAGCTCGACGCGAAGCAGGTCGACGCTCATGACTCCTCCGGCCCTGGCAGGCGGCCTCGGCCGTCGAGGCGCCAGATGACAGCGAGCAGGTCGACGGTCATGACTCCACCAGTGTGAACGCGGCGCTGGCCGCCACCCTGCCGTTGACGATCACGTCGAGCTCCCGGGTGCCCGGCGGCTCGTCGCGGGTGGTGACCGGGCGGAAGGAATGGCTCTTGCGCACGGTGAACGTCGTTCCCGACCCCTCCGCCTCCCGCAGGCCCAGGTGGAACACCCGGCGCGAGCCCGCCCGCCGGATCGCGTACTTGAGCAGCACAGGACCCGGCGCGCCCGCCGTGACCGTGACGGCGAAGGCCAGCCTGCCGCCGACGGCCACCGTGTCGGAATCGAGGGCCAGCAGGTCGACCGCGCCGCTGCCCGGGGTGGCGCCCATCAGCGCCAGCGCCTCGGGATGGCCGGAGCGCAGCAGCCCGCGTACGGCGTGCCGCAGCACCTGCTCCACGTGCGAGCCGCCGTCGGAACGCCATCGGGCCAGCAGCTCCAGCGCCACCTCCGGATGGTCCTTGGCCAGGTCGTTGACGTGGTTGGCGACCGAGCGGCGGACATATTCGCTCGGGTCGTCGCGCAGCCGGTCGAGCAGGGGCAGGGTCGGCCCCGGCGCCATCAGCCAGCGCACCCGGGCGCCCCACGGCAGCCGCGGGCGCGACCCCTCCGAGGCCAGGCGGCGCAGATGCTCGTCGGGGGACTCCGCCCAGCCGTACATGATCTTGAGCGCGTCGTCGCGGTAACGCTCCAGGTAGGGCCGTACGGCGAACTCGCCCGTCGCGTACGGCGTGAGCACGGCCAGCGTGCCCATCCCCGCCTCCAGGTGGTCGAGCCCCTGGACGGCCGTGTGATCGGTGGCCGGCCAGCCGCTCCACATGTCCAGCGCGACCCGTGAGGCGCACTCGCGTACGACCTCGGCGGCCTGCGGGTAGGGCAGCGGCAGCGCGTCGTGCAGGGCCGCGGCGACATGCCGGACGCGGTCCTTGAGCTCGAACCCGTCCAGCCCGGTCAGGGCGCGCGCGGTGAAAGCGGCCCGTGGGAACGGCGCCCAGGCGGCGGCCAGCCCGTCGGCCAGCACGGATATGGACTCGGCGTTGATCATGTCCTTGAGCGGTTGAGGCACGCGCCCACTGTGCCAGCCGCCACCGACAATCCGTCAGCCCTGCCGGGAGACATTGCCTCAGCCCTCCTGGGACAACCCCAGGAAGTAGGACCGCATCGAGGGATAGTAGTCGTCGAAGTCCGGCGTGGGGGAGCCGTCGCGGGAGGCCACAAGCATGTCGAGGTAGTACTCCCAGCCGGGGCCGACCTCGCCGATCGCGTCCTCGGTGTCGAGATGGTGGACGAACCGCAGCTCCGTCGTGCCGTCGCGCTCCTCCAGCAGCAGCTCGACCCGCCAGGCCCCGAACTCGTCCAGCGCGGACAGGGCCAGCCGCCTCGGCGGTTCGCATGCCTCGATGCGCATCTCGGACCAGGGGGCCTGCTCCTCGTACACCAGCTGCACCTTGATCGTCTGGCCGGGCGCGCCGTGACCCTCCCACGGGCCGAACCAGCGGGCGGTGCGGTCGGGTTCGGTGATGCTGGCCCACACGTCCTCGGCGGGCGCGCGGAACGTCCGGCTGAGTACGAGGTCGCTCCCCTCGCTCGTCCCGAACAACCGGCCGGTGGGGATACGGTTCATGCCGACTCTTCCTCTCTGCTGCTCTTGGTCCTGGTGGTCGGGCGGCGCTCGCGGCGGGTCCGGTAGACCTCGGTCTCCAGCGCGTCCAGGCGGTGCTCCCACCCGGAGGGCCGGCCGAACTGGGCGAGCCAGGTGATGAGCTCGTCGAACGGCTCGGGTTCGAGCGCGTAGAAGCGCTGCCTGCCGATCAGCTCCGCGCGAACCAGCCCACTCTCCCTGAGCACCCGCAGGTGCCTGCTCACGGCGGGCCGGCTGATGGCGAACCGCTCGGAGACCTCTCCGGCGGACAGCCGCCCGTCCCTGAGCATCTCCAGGATCCGCCGCCGCACCGGGTCCGCGATCGCCCCTGCCACCTCGTCCACGGTGAAAGCGTAACCTACTGGTTACGCGTTTGCCAAGCGCGCCCTCCTGGATGGCGCCCGCTCGCGCGCGTGGAACGCGACCCAGCACACCGCCAGCGCCAGCCCGAACACCGGCACCCAGCCCAGCCGGGCCAGCACCCACTCCGGTCCGTCGGGCACCGTGTGCAGGCCGGGGAGGGCTTCGCCCGCGAGCAGCCCGAGCGCGGTGACCAGGATCATCGCGCTCTGGTGCCACAGGAAGATCGTCATCGCGGACAGGTTCACCAGCGCCACCGCCGCCCACACGGCCGGCCGCCGCAGCGCCCGGCGCAGCGGGCCGAGCAGGAGCAGGGCCGCCCCGCACTGGGCCAGGCCGAAGGAGACGGCCGCGAGCGTGGGCGGGTCGAGGTTGGAGACGGCGGCGCCGGGCACCCCGACCATGGCCGCCGGATACCCGGCCCCGACCACCAGCCCCACCGCTCCCACCGCCCCGCCGACCAACAACACCCACCCGGCGGTACGACTCCGCAGCGCCCCGCGTGCCCAGGCCGCACCCAGGCAGTACGGCACCAGCCAGCCGGCCACGACGTTCACGGAGCCGAGCGACTCGCTCAGCCCGTGGGACTCCAGCCACCCGGCCAGGGCGCTGACGGCGCCGACCCACGAGGACCCGCCCACGCCGTACCGGACCAGATCGATGACCGCGACGGTCACCAGCGGCCACATCGGGTGCAACCGGGCCACCAGGGGAGTCGCCGCCGTCAGCACCGCGAACACCACCAGGAACCACATCGGCGACAGCACCAGCTTGACCAGCCTGGCCACGGTCACGGTGTCGGCTCCGGCGGCCAGCATCCCGGCCACCGTCACGCTCCAGACCGCCAGCACGACGCCGACCGGCCGGAACAGCCGCGCCAGCCGGGCACCCAGCCACTGCCGGTACGTCCCGGCCGCCGCGCCCCGGCTCCTCGCCGCCGCGTACCCGCCCACGAGGAAGAACACCGCCAGCGTCTGGAACAGCCAGGTCGCGGGGGCCAGCTGCGGCATGTACCGCAGCGGGCTGGCCACCCGTATCGCGCCGCTGTCGAGCACCAGCGCCGTCACCAGCCAGTGCCCGAGCACGACACCACCGATGGCCACTGCCCGGAGAGCGTCGATGGCGCGGTCACGATCGGGCGGGGTAGCACGCTCGACCCGCCGCACGAGGTCACGCAACGGCGCGAGTACGCGGCGCCGCCCGGTCGCGGCGGCGCGGCCGACCCGCGATGCGAGGTTGCGCACCGGCTCGCCGGCGCGGCGCTGCTCGGTCCCTCGACGGCATCACCGATCGGGAACGCGAGGTGCTGACCCTCATCGCTCGTGGGCTGTCCAACACGGAGATCGCCACCGACCTGGTTCTGAGCGTTGCCACGATCAAGGCGTACGTGACGAGGTTGCTGACCAAGCTGCATGCCCGTGACCGCGTTCAGCTCGTCATCATCGCCTACGAGGCGGGCCTGGTGTCAGCGTCCCGCGACGGATAGGTCGCTTTGCGACGAGGAGCCTCTCGCCGGGTGGCGTCGTTTCCGGCAGGCGTCTGGCGAGAGGCTTTCCCTCGCGTGGGGGAGGTCTGTCGGAGGGGGCGGTTGGATCTGCCGGGAGAGGTCTGCTGGAGGGGGTCGTCGGGGGCGGTCGGCCAAGAGGTAGCTGGAGGGTGGTCGGGCGAGAGGTAGCTGGAGGGTGGTCGGGCGAGAGGTAGCTGGAGGGTGGTCGGGCGAGGGGGGCTGCCGGAGCGATGGGCAGGGGCATCGCACCGTTAAGGCCGGACCGGACACCTGCGGGCGGGAGGGACTCCAGGCGGGAGGACCCCCGTCCCCGCATCCCCGGACCCGCATCCCCGGACCTCGGAGGACGGCCCCGGACCCCGGACCCCGGACCCCGGACCCCGGACCACGGGTTCCGGACCGCGGAGCACGGGCCCAGGACCACGGACCACGGACCGCGGGCCCCGGACGCGAGCCGTGTTGTCCGGGTGCGGCGTGAGCGCGGGTGACCAGGATGCTCGACACCGTTCGGAGTGTTCGGCTGGGCGGTGTGTGGCTCAGGCTCAGCTCTCAGGACGGAAGGCCGAGTGCGCCTTCCAGGTGGGCCTTGCGGGAGGTTGTGCCGTCCAGTTGGGCGCCGGTGAAGTCGGCCTGGCGGAGGTCGGCGCCGGTGAAGTCGGCTGCGCGGAGGTCTGCGCCGGTGAAGCGGGCTTGCGGAAGGGCTGCGTTCTTGAAGTGGGCTGTACGGAGGTCCGCGTTGGTGAAGCGGGCCTGGGACAGGGTGGCGTCCGTGAAGTCGATGCCGCGCAGGTCCGTGCCGGACAGGTCGTTGGCGCGGAGGGTGACGCCGTCCGCGGCCACGGGGCCGGTGGAGACGGGGCCGCGGTCGGACGTGCGGTCGCGGCGGCCGAGCACGGTCAGGGCGGCCTCGACGGTCAGGTGCGGGCGGGGGGTCGCCTGGCCGCGGGCCCGGTCCTGCAGGTACGCGGCGATGCTCAGGGTCGCCTTCCAGGCGAAGGACGGCGCCTCGTGGGCGATGTCCTCCAGCTCGTAGAGGCCCTGGACCCGGGCGCTGGAGTCGCTGGACCTGAGGTCCTTCAATGCCTGGTCGTAGCGCGCCTGAAACTGCTTCTGGGTCTCGAGCGAGACGGTCTGGGAGCTGAAGTAGAACGTGCCGACCAGGCCGGCCAGGGAGAGCGCGGCGGTGACGAGGGAGCCGACCTGCAGGAGCATCGTCCGGGTGGCGGTCACCGCCTCGGCCCGCTGGTCCGGCGCAAGCGCTTTGACGTCCGCGGTCATCCGGCGGGTGACGGGGCCGAGCAGCGCCCCGACGGCCACGGCCGAGCCGGCGACCACCACCCCGAGCACGATCATCAGAAATGTCATGGTGCGCCTCTTCCGCTGATAAGGCCCGGCGTCCGAAGGATCGGCCGGGCCATATTAGCGGTGCGTTAATGACTCTTTCTTGGGTTGATCGTGGTGTTGGGATAAGAGCCTTACGGCCGATTAATCGGTGGTTTCGCGCCATCTGTTGGTGATGGGGAGGCGGCGGTCGCGGCCGAAGTTCTTCGGGGTGATCTTGGGGCCGGGCGGATACTGGCGACGCTTGTACTCGGCCAAGTCGACCAGCCTGATGATCCTCGTGACCAGCTCCGGATCGTGGCCCGCCGCGATGAGCTCCGTCGAGCCCATGTCCTTCTCGACGTAATCGTCCAGCAGGCGGTCGAGGATTTCGTACGGCGGAAGGGAATCCGTGTCGCGCTGGTCGGGGCGGAGCTCGGCGCTCGGCTCCTTGGTGATGGAATTTTCGGGAATGGGGGTTTTCGCGTCGAGCAGGAATTGCGGCAGCGAATTGGCGTTGCGCCACCTCGACAGTTCCCAGACCATCGTCTTCGGGACGTCCTTGATGGGGGCGAAGCCGCCGGCCGAGTCGCCGTAGAGGGTCGAGTAGCCCGTCGCCAGCTCGCTCTTGTTGCCGGTCGTCAGGACCAGGTGGCCGTGCTGGTTCGACAGGCCCATGAGGATCATGCCGCGTACCCGCGCCTGGAGGTTCTCGGCCGCCAGGCCCGAGAGCTCGATCTCCTTCTCGAAGGCGTCGACGATGTCGGCGATCGGGGCGATCCGGGAGTTGACGCCCTGCCTGCGGACGAGTTCCTCGGCGTCGGCCAGGGAGTGGTCGGAGGAGTAGCGCGACGGCATGAGGACCACGTTGACGCGCGAGGGGCCGATGGCGTCGGAGGCGATGGTGGCGGTCAGGGCCGAGTCGATGCCGCCGGACAGGCCCAGGATGACCGACTGGAAGCCGTTCTTGGCCACGTAGTCCCGCACCGCCAGGACCAGGGCCGCGTACACCTCGCCGTGCAGGTCGAGGTGCTCCGCGATCGCCGCGGGAGCCGGTTCGTACGGCTCCACGGGGTCCGAGGAGAGCACCAGGCGCTCGACGGTGATGGTGGAGCCGTCGCCCGCGTCGTACGGGAAGAAGCCCGGCTCGGCGTCCGAGACCGGCAGCTCCAGATCGACGGTCAGCAGCTCCTCCCGGAACTGGCCCGCCCGCGCCACCAGCTCGCCCGAGGCGTCCACCACGATCGAGTCGCCGTCGAAGACCAGCTCGTCCTGGCCGCCGACCTGGTTGACGTAGACGAGGGCGCAGCCC
Organism: Nonomuraea sp. NPDC052116; assembly: GCF_040680035.1. NCBI lineage: Bacteria > Bacillati > Actinomycetota > Actinomycetes > Streptosporangiales > Streptosporangiaceae > Nonomuraea > Nonomuraea sp. NPDC052116. Next base: position 158,243 of record NZ_JBFAWA010000023.1, read on the forward strand.
GCCTCGCGGGCCCGGCGCGCGCAGAGCTCGAGCCGTACGTCGTCCTTCTCCTTCTCGTACGGCGAGGCGTTCGGCGAGATCAGCAGCCCGGCGCCCGCCTGGCCCACGACGGACACGGGCCCGCCCTCCTGCCAGAGGTCCTCGCACACCGCGATCGCCACGTCCACGCCGTGCAGCCGGAAGATCGGCAGCCGGTCGCCGCGCACGAAGTAGCGGTATTCGTCGAACACCCCGTAGTTGGGCAGGTGGTGCTTGGCCGTACGGGTCACCACCTGGCCCTTGTGGAGCACCGCGGCCGCGTCCAGCGGGGCGCCCTTCGGCTGGCCGACCCGGGGCGCCAGTCCGGCGCGGTCGACGTAGCCGACCACCACCGGCAGGTCGCCCAGGCCCTCCCGCTCCAGCCTGCGCGCCACCTCCTCCAGGGTCCGGATGCTGGCGTCCACGAAGGACGTACGCAGCACCAGGTCCTCCACGGGATAGCCGGTGAGGAACATCTCGGTGAAGACGACGAGGTGGGCTCCACGATCGGCGGCGTCGCGGGTCCACGCGATCAGCCGCTCGGCGTTGCCGTCAAGGTCGCCGACGGACGGGTTCATCTGGGCCAGGGCGATACGCAGTTGTGCCACGTCGCCAAGCCTAGTACGGCGCGATTTTTATCGTCAAAGCGACGAAAAGGAAGTCTTTTCTCCGGGTGTCACAAAACCTGACTCATACGCGGCCATAACCAGCTGTGCGCGGTCGAACAGCCCGAGATGCTCCAAGAGCGACTTGACCATGATGGCCACCTCCTCCTCGGACAAGGAGAGCGTCTGGCCGATCTGGCGGTTCGTCAGGCCGCGGGCGACGAGTTTCAGTACGTCGAGCTGGGAGTCGGCGAGACCGGCCAGCGCCGGGGGAGAGGCCGGGTCGACGCGTCCCGCGAACCCCGCGATCAGCCGGGTCGTGATCGTCGGGTCGATGAGCGCGTCCCCGGCGGACGCGGCCCTGATCGCGGCCAGGAACTGCTCGGGAGCCGACGTTTTCAGGATGAATCCACTCACTCCAGCACGCAGTGCCGCATAAAGGTTCTCGTCGCTGCCGAACGTGGTCATCATGATCACCTTCGGCGGCCGGTTTTCGGACAGGATGCGGCGGGCGGCGGCCAGGCCGTCCAGATGGGGCATCTGGATGTCGAGCAGCACCACGTCGGGGCCGGTCTCGGCCACGAGCGCGATCGCCTCCTCGCCGTTGGTCGCCTCGCCGACCATCGTCACCCCGGGCTCGGCGTCCAGCATCGCCCGCACGCCCGCCCGTACGAGTGCCTGGTCGTCGGCCACCACGACCCGCAACGGCGCGGTGTCGGAAACGGCGGCGGGCACACCGGCGGGCACACCGGCGGACACACCGGCGGGCACAGCGGCGGACACAGCGGCGGGCGCCTCCACCGGAGGCTGCGATAGCTCCTCGGGGGCCGGGGACTCCAGGCGCTGGGCGAGCATGTCGGCCTCCAGGCGCTGCAGCCCTGCCGACAGGTCGAGGCCCAGTTCGTCCCGCCACACCGAGCGCGCCCTGCGCAGCGCCGCCAGCGCGTCGCCCTGGCGTCCGAGCCCGTACAGGCCCGTGGCGAGCAGCCGCCAGGCCTCCTCCCGCAGCGGGTACGCCGACGCGTGCGCCTCCAGGTCGGCCACCAGCGACGTGGCCCGGCCCAGTGCGAGGCCGGCCCCGGCCCGGCGCTCGACGGCGATCAGGCGCAGCTCCTCCAGCCTGCCCGCCTCCGTCGCGGCCCAGCTCAGCTCGCCGAACTCGGCCAGCGCGGGCCCCCGCCACAGCCCCAGCGCCGTGTCCATGGCCGCCCACACCCGGCCCGGGTCGCCTTCCGACTTCACCAGGGCCTCGAACCGCCACGCGTCCACCTGCTCGGTCGCGGCCCGTAAGGCGTATCCGGGTGGTGCGGAGACCAGGACGCGGGCCTCCTCGCGGGGTGCGCGATCGGGTTCGAGGGCGCGGCGCAGGCGGGAGACGTACCCCTGGATGGTGGACAGGGCCTGTGCGGGCGGCGCGCCCGGCCAGAGCTCGTCGATGAGGGTGTTCACGGGTACGGCGCGGCCGCCGGCGACGAGCAGGCGCGCGAGCACCGCCCGCTGCCGCTGGCCGCCGAGATCGAGAGGGGCGCCGTCGGCCCAGGCCTGGAACGGTCCCAGCGCGGTGAATGTCAGCATGTCAGGCGTAACTTTAGAGGGAGACGGTTCTTGGGTATATGGCGAATTCTCCCAAGGTACGCGTCTCCCGTGCCCCGAAACGCCGTCAGCGGCGTCTGATCGCGGGTCCGAGCAGAAGCATGCCCGCCGCCGACAGCACCCCCACCCCGCCGATCGTGAACCACAGAGCCTGGGAGCCGATCTCCAGCAGCGGCCCGCCGATCAGCGGCGCCAGCACCGCCGCCAGCGACCACGAGAACCCGAACAGCCCCGAATACCGCCCCCGCAGCTCGGCCGGCGCCAGCGTGGCCACGACCGCGCCCGGGATGCCCGCCGTGATGACCTCGCCCGCCGTCCACACCACGATCGTCACCACCAGCCCGAAGGTGGTCTCGACGAACGCCGTCATCGCGAACCCGAGCGCCATCACCGACAGCCCCAGCGCGAACATGCGGGCGGGGTCCCGGCGCCCCAGCCACCCCGACACCAGGGGCTGCACGATGACGATCAGGATCCCGTTCAGGGCCATGGCCACCCCGAACTCCCCGGCCGACAGCCCCACGACCTTCGTCATCGCCACCGGCAGCATGGTGAACGTCTGCGAGTAGACCAGCGCGTTCCCCAGCGCCACCAGCGTGAACCCGATCATCACCCGGTCCCGCAGCACCACGCCGAACCCGCCCGCGGACTCCCGCGCCGCCGGCTTGGTCTCGGGGACGGCCCGCCACACCAGCACGGCGAAGACCACGCTGGACAGCGCGTCGATCCAGAACAGCCAGAGGAACCCGAGGCTCGCCAGCCAGCCCCCGGCCGTCACGCCGACCGCGTACCCGAGGTTGATCCCCCAGAACAGCAGCCCGTACGCCCGGGGCCGCTCCTCGGGCGAGACCAGGTCCGCGACGAGGGCGGACGAGGCGGGCCGGTAGATGTCCATCACCAGGCCGAGCACGAGCATCGAGGCCACGACCGCCGGCAGCGAGGTGCTGTAGCCGAGCGCCAGCATGGTCGCGGCCGTGGCCAGCATCCCGCCCGACAGCGTGGCGCGGCGCCCGATCCGGTCGGTGAGCACCCCCGCGACCAGCTGCGACAGCAGCGAGCCCACCCCGAACACGCCCATCACCAGGCCCGCCGCCGCCACCGACAGGCCGCGGCTCTGCGTCAGGTAGACGCCGGTGAAGGGCATGACCATGGTGCCCAGGCGGTTCACCACCGTGCCGCCCCAAAGGGCCCAGAACGCGCGGGGCAGCCCGCCGATCTGGGACCGGATAAACGACCTTCGCTCAAGAGTTGTGCTCGACACGCGACAAAGCCTCATATGCCGGGTTTGTGGGGGCGAACGATTTAGTGCAGGCTAAAAGCATGCCGATCGAGTGGGTGCTGAAGCCGGAGGACGTGGCCCGGATCCGGTTCGCGTTCTCGCCGATGTGGGAACTGGTCGCCAGCCTGCGTACCCTCCAGGGGCCGTCCAGGCAGTCGATCCACCTGCCCTGGCTCAAGGCCGTACGCCCCCGCCTGGCGGCGCTGGACCTGGCCGAGCTGTTCGCGCTCGTGCCAGCGACCGGCTACATGGCCGACTTCATCACGCCGCCGCCCGACACGCCGATGCCGGAGTTCGCCGCCGAGCTGGAGCGGGTCAGGAGCGCGGATCCCGGGCAGGCCCGCGAGGAGGCGGCGAAGATCGTGGGGACCGACCGTGCCGTGCTGGAGCGGTTCATGGCCGACCCCGAGGCCGGCGTGGCCAGGGTCGCCGCCACGCTGGCGGCGTACTGGGAGGCGTGCTTCGCGGAGTTCTGGCCCCGCGTGTACGGGCTGCTCGAACGCGACGTGCTGCGCCGGTCACGGCAGCTCGCCCAGGGCGGGGCGCGCGAGCTGTTCGCCGCGCTCGATCCGGCCGTGGTGTGGACGGGGGAGCGGCTGCTCATCGACCGGCCCTGGTGCGAGGCGGGCGGCCTGCACGGCGACGGGCTGGTGCTGGTGCCCAGCGCGTTCTGGGGACCGGCCGCCGTGGCGGTGATGACAGCGCCGTACCAGTCGATGCTGGTCTATCCCGTGCTCGGCGTCGGCACGCTGTGGGAGCAGGGCCCGCCGCCCGCGCCCGGCGCGCTCGCCGCGCTGATCGGCAGGAGCCGGGCGCAGATCCTGCTCGCCCTGGCCGAGCCCGCCACGACCTCGGCCCTGGCCGCGCGCATGGCGCTCACGCCCGGCGCGGTCAGCCAGCACCTCGGGGTGCTCAGCGGCGGCGGGCTCACGGTGGGGATGCGGGTCGGCAAACAGGTCGTCTACCGCCGCACCCCCACGGGCGACACGCTGGCGGGTCACGCGTAGCGCTTGGACTCCAGCAGCCAGTCGAGGTGGGCGCGCGGCGCCGCCAGGTACGCGCAGGCGACCTTGCTGACGTCCCTCGCCTCCTTCGGCGCCAGATCATCCAGCGGCAGCCGCCTGGCGGCCTTGTGCATGTCCTGGCAGCGCGCGGCGATCCGGTCGAGCACCCAGGCCGTCGCCTCCCGCTCGCCCAGCCCGAGCTGGCGCATCGCGAGCACCACGAAGTTGTGCACGTCGCCGCGCTCCTTCGGTTTGGAGGCCACGTCGTTGCACCACGCCGTGACGTCGCTGCACGCGCTCACCAGCTGCTGCCACGGCTCGCACTCGTGCACCCACACGGGCACCTCGACCCGCAGGCACGGCTCGACCAGGTCATAGAGGTACGGCCCCACGGTGCCCCTGCGCAGCGCCGGATATTCCTCCAGCGTCGGCATCCGGCCCGCCGCCCGGTTGTCGGCCTCGGTACGGCACGCGTCGTGCTGGCGCCGCAACCCGACCGCGAACCTGGCCCGCCACCTGTCGCTCATCCGCGCGCTCGTCACCCGCCACAGGTCCGCGAACGCCGCCTCCAGCGGATGCCGGGCCGCGCCACTGAGCATGCCGTCGAAGATGTCCAGCGGGCAGGAGCCCTCGTCCAGCTCGTCGTCCAGGTGGAACAGCCACGTCAGCCACTGCGCGAACAGCGCCGCCGCGGCCGCGTCGAACTCGGCGAACGCCCGGCCCGCCATGCGGTGGTAGCCCACGCCGGGGGCGGCCCGCAGCCCGGTCCTCCTGGCCCAGTCGATGACCGCGGCCTCGATCGCGTACACGGCCGGGTGCATCCGGCACGGGGCCGCCATCGCGGGCACCCGCTCGGTGAGCGGCAGCAGCGCCATCGCGGCCGAGCCGCCCCTGCGCGGCAGCGGCAGCACCGAGGTCAGGGCCGAACGCAGCGCGGTACGCACCGTCGCGAACACGGTGGTGCCCCCGGTGGTGTTCACAGTGCTCTTCTCAGTGCTCTTCGCAGCGGTCTTCACGCCGGTCCTCACGCCCGCCCTCACAGCGGGCCGAAGAGCCAGTTGCCGGCGGCGTTGGGGTCGGCGCCGCGGTAGTAGTCGGAGGCGGCCAGGACCAGCTCGTCCACGGTGAGCGTGCCCCTGCCCGCGCGGTCGAGGTGGTCGAAGGCCACGTCGACGTCGTCGTACGCCACGCCGAACGCGCTCAGCATCGTGCGGAAGTCGCCCGGGCCGATCTCCCCGTCGCCGTCGCCGTCGCACAGTTCGGCGACCGCCACCGTCGCGGGCCTGAACACCGCGTCGTACTGGTCGCCCGTGACGAACGCCGCCACCATCCCGGCCCGGAAGTCCGGGCGCGCGATCCCGAAGTCGATGTCGCGCTCGAGCGCCTTCGACAGCGCCGACCAGATCTCGTCGAAGCCGTCGACGAGGCTGGCCCCGGTGACCGAGGTGGGGGACTCCCCGAAGCCCACCAGGATGCGGGCGCCCAGACCCAGCAGGTCCTCCCGCTCGACGACGCCGTTGCCACTCGCGTCTATGTGGTCGAATGCCCGATCTAGCTTGTGATTGAGCAGGTCGATAGCCACCAATGCCTCCCCCGAGACTGACTGCGTGATCACAGTAAGCTCGGGGCGGGGCCTTTGTCAGCGAGGCTCGCACCGGCGCCCCCCGTAACGTGTGCGAAACACGGGCACGGCATGCTGGTAGCTGTACCAGTACTGACAGATATGAGGGGACGCTGTGGACCGCCAGCAGGAGTTCGTGCTCCGCACGCTTGAGGAACGCGACATCCGGTTCATCCGGCTGTGGTTCACTGACGTGCTCGGTTTCCTCAAGTCAGTGGCCATCGCCCCGGCCGAGCTGGAAGGCGCGTTCGCCGAGGGCATAGGTTTCGACGGCTCGGCCATCGAGGGTTTCGCGCGTGTCTACGAGTCCGACATGCTCGCCAAGCCCGACCCGGCCACGTTCCAGATCCTGCCCTGGCGCAGCGAGACGCCGGGCGCGGGCCGCATCTTCTGCGACATCCTGATGCCGGACGGCTCGCCGTCGCACGCCGACCCGCGCTGGGTGCTCAAGCGCACGCTCGCCAAGTGCGCCGACATGGGCTTCACCTTCTACACCCACCCGGAGATCGAGTTCTTCCTGCTGAAGAACCGCCCGGAGGGCAGCGAGCGGCCCGAGCCGATCGACTCCGGCGGCTACTTCGACCACACTCCGCACAGCGCGGGCCACGACTTCAGGCGCCAGGCGGTGCTGATGCTGGAGTCGATGGGCATCTCGGTGGAGTTCAGCCACCACGAGGGAGCCCCCGGCCAGCAGGAGATCGACCTGCGCTACGCCGACGCGCTGACCACGGCCGACAACATCATGACCTTCCGCCTGGTCATGAAGGAGGTCGCCCTGGAGCAGGGCATCTGGGCCTCCTTCATGCCCAAGCCGTTCACCGAGCACCCCGGCTCCGGCATGCACACCCACATGTCGCTGTTCGAGGGCGACCGCAACGCCTTCTACGAGGCCGGGTCCGAATACCGGCTGTCCAAGATCGGCCGCTCGTTCATCGCCGGGCTGCTCAAGCACGCCGCCGAGATCACCGCCATCACCAACCAGTGGGTCAACTCCTACAAGCGGCTCTGGGGCGGCGCCGAGGCCATCGCGGGTCAGGGCGGCGAGGCGCCCTCCTACGTGTGCTGGGGCCACAACAACCGCTCCGCCCTGGTCCGGGTGCCGATGTACAAGCCGCACAAGGGCGGCTCGACGCGCATCGAGTTCAGGTCGCTCGACTCGGCGTGCAACCCGTACCTCGCCTTCGCGCTGATCCTGGCCGCGGGCCTGAAGGGCATCGAGGAGAGCTACGAGCTGCCCGCCGCCGCCGAGGACAACGTGTGGACGCTGACCAGCGCCGAGCGGCGGGCCCTCGGCATCCAGCCGCTGCCCGGCTCCCTCAACGACGCGATCGCGGTGATGGAGCAGAGCGAGCTGGTGGCCGAGACGCTCGGGGAGCACGTCTTCGACTTCTTCCTGCGCAACAAGCGCGCGGAGTGGCGCGAATACCGGCGGCACGTCACCGAGTTCGAGCTCGGCCGCTACCTGCCGGTGCTCTAGATGGATGAGTCCAAGGGGTCTGGCGTGGATCAGTGGTCGTAGCGGGTGAGTGACCTCTTGATCGGTTGGCCGGTGTAGTCGTTGTGCCAGATGGCCGCGGTAAGGGCCAGGACCTTGACGAAGATCCGGACGGTGACGCCGGCTGGGGTGCGTCCCCCGTGTCGTTCGAGGTCAAGCTGGCCCTTGAAGGTCTGGTTGATCGACTCGATGGTCTGGCGCAACGGCTTGAACAGGTGCGCGCCGGCTCGTTCGGCCTCGCCGTCGCGGGCAGGGCGCAGCAGCCTCACCCCGCCCTCGGCCAGTTCCCGCTCGAAGACGCGGCCGTAGAACTGCCGGTCGGCGATGAGAGTTGGGTGCGGGTGCTCGGCCAGCACCCGAGGTGCGGTGGCCAGCATGCCCAGCAGCACCTCGCGCTCATCGGCCTTGGCGCCGCTCAGCGCGAACAGCACCGGCAACCCGCCCAGGGTGCATACCAGGTGCAGGCGCAGCCCCCAGAAATACCGGGAGTGACTGGCGCAGTAGCCGTATTCGGCCCATCCGGCCAGCGCGCTGCGCCGTGCGGTCTCCACCGAGCGGCCGCACTCGACCGGCGTGGAGTCGGCCACCCACACCTCATCGCTCCACAGCGAGGTGTCGCAGGCCAGGACCCGGATGACGGCTATGACCAGCCCGATCGACTTGCGCAGTCGCTTGCCGTAGCCCGACTGCTGAGGCAGGCAGGGGAACATGCCGCGCAGTTCGGCGTGCGCGTACCGCAGCCATCGGCGCTCGCAGTGATAGCCCAGCAGCCCCGACAGCACCGCCAGTGTCACCAGTTCGGCATCACTCAACGTAGGCGCGAACCCCACTCGCGGCCGCCACGGAGCCAGCTCCGGCGCACTCTTCAGCAGATCATCGACCCTCACATAGAGTGCGGTTGCGAGGGTGTCCAGTTCGGTCGTCACAACCCGAGAGTGGACATCCTCGCCCTATCTCCGCAGCTATGCCTTGGACTCATTCATCTAGACGGCTCCCTGAAACTCGCGGACCTCGATGGGCAGCAGGGCCACGGCCCCGGCCAGCTTGCGGGCCCATTCCAGGGCCGCGTCCATGTCGGGCGCCTTGATGATCGTGAACCCGCCGATGTGCTCCTTGCCCTCCACGTAAGGGCCGTCGGTGGTGAGCGGCTCGCCGTCGCTGATCCGCACCACGCGGGCGTCGGAGGGTGACTGGAGCGCGCCCGAGAAGACCCAGACGCCCGCGTCCCGCATCTCCTGTTCGACGGCGCCGATGTCGCGCATGATCGGGTCCAGGACCTCGGGCGGGGGCGGGGGCCCGTCGGGCTGCTGCATGGTGAGCACGTACTGCTTCATGTGACTTTTCCTTTCCGTCACCTCTCACACGAACGCGGTGCGGCCGTATCGACATCCGGCGCCCAGAAATCTCACCGCAATCTCATCGCGTGCGTGTCGGCGTCCGGTCGAACACGATCTCCTGGAGCAGCCCGGCCTGGACCCGGTCGACGATGAACGCGCCGGTGGCGGGCCCGGGGTCGCCGGACTTCACCCTGGCCGACAGGCTCTCCCACCTGCGCCGATGGCGCGCGAACGTCCTGGGCGCGACCATCCGGCCCCTGGCCGCCTGCCCCGCCAGCGCCTCCTCCGGCGGCGCGTCGAGCAGGAGCAGGTGGAAGCTCGCCCGGTGCCTGCGGGCCAGCCAGGCGAAACCCCGCAGCACGTACGGCGCGCAGCCCCGGTTGTGGGCGATGATCGAGTGCCCCAGGACCAGGGCGCGGCGGATGCGGCTCAGGTGGGTGACGAAGACCACGGCGCGTCGTAACGGACCGGGGGCCCAGCCGAGCCGCTCGTGCCAGTGCCGCTTGGACTGGTAGGTGTCGATCACCACGACCGTGCCGACGGTGACGGGCAGGCTCTCCGCGCCGTGCAGTCCGTACAGGCGCCGCAGCAGCGTGGTCTTCCCCGCGCCCGGCAACCCCGTCAAGATGACCAGCGACCCCGGCGGAAACCGCAACCTCGCCGCCTGCACAGACCCACCCCCGCTTCTGTCGTGTTGCTTACAGCTTCTCCGAGGTTGGCCCCGGACGCGCACTTGGGATCGGCGGTTCTGTCACGGGCCATGGGAAACCCGGGATAGGGTAACGGGAACGCCTTGATCGGCCTCACATCGGGGAAGCCCGGAGTGGGGCCGATTTTCGTTGCTTCTAACCTCCGGGTCACATCCCGGCGATGTGTGGCGCATAGCGTGTCGGTGGGCGGGAAGTTTCGGGCCCCTTCGAGGCGTTATGTGGTGGTGTCGATCAGCCTCAGGACCCCCGAGATCTGGTGAAACCGGGCGTCCAGTAAAATCGGCCTGCTTCTATTGACATTTCTGGACTTGTCGCCGTATGTGGCGATATTGGAGGGTGTGGCATGACGACGTCTGCCCTGCAGACAGTGCTGACGGTTCCGGAGCGCTTCCGGGGCCCGGCGGGAGTCGCCAACGGCGGCTGGATCGCGGGCACCATGGCGGAGGCGCTGAACGGGGGCCGATCAGCGGTCGAGGTCACGTTGCATGCGCCGACCCCTTTGCGAACCGAGTTGCGCCTGGAGCACGTCGCCAACTCCGTCTCCCTCTACGACGGCGACAAGCTGCTGGTCGAGGCCATCCCCGTGGCCGAGGACCTGGAGGGCCCGGGGTTCGTGCCGTTCAACGACGCGGCCCGCGCCGAGGCGGGGTTCGTGGGACTGAAGGCGCACCCGTTCGCCGAGTGCTTCGCCTGCGGGCTGCGCGAGCCCGGTGACGGCCTGCGCATCTTCCCCGGCCCGGTGGAGGGCACGGACCTGGTGGCGGCCGGCTGGCGGGTGCCGTTCACGGTGACGGGCGAGGACGGCGTGCCCGCCTCGATCGTGGGCGCCGTGCTCGACTGCATCACCGGCTGGGCCCACTTCGGCCCGGGCGAGAGCGCGCTGCTCGGCCGCCTGGCCGTGCAGATCCACCGCCCGGTCCACCCCGGCGGCCGCTACTCCGTCGTGGCCCGCCCGACCGGCCGCGACGGCCGCAAGATGTACGGCCAGAGCGCCATCTACGAGGCGGACGGCACGCTGGTCGCCGCCGCCCGCGCCACCTGGATCGCTCCACGCTGACCTGCGGTCCCGGCGATCTCGGAGAACGGCCCCTGAGCACGGCTCGGGGGCCGTTCCGCGTTTTATCAGGCAGAGCCGGTGAGGTGGGTGACGACGGACGAGACGCAGCGGTCGTCGAACAGGATCGTGTAGTGGTTGCAGTCCGGGATCACCTCGTCCCGCAGCCCCGGGAGGCGGGCGGACCAGGGGCGGGCCAGTTCGTCGGGCAGCATGCCGACGTCCTGGTTGAGCAGGCCGCGCGGCGCCCTGAGCAGGGAGAGCGGTGACGTGATGGCGGTCAGGGCGGCGGCGATGGCCTCCGACTCCAGGCGCAGCCAGCGTCCGTCCTGCAGCACCGCCTCCGGGGCCACCCGCGACCTGAGCGCCCCGTCCGGGCCCGTCAGGTCATAGCGGACGTACGCGTCCACGTCGGCGTTCCAGTGGCCGGCGAAGGCCGGGTGCGCCTTGAAGAAGTCGACGTAGGCGTCCGCGGTGGGGAACGTCTGGCGCAGCCGGGCGAGCGCCGGCCCGAGCGTGGCCTCCATCGCCTCGTCGGCGTCCACCCCCTCGGGCAGCGGGGGGAAGGGCAGGCCGCCGTCCACCAGCACGACCCGCGCGAAGTCCCGCTCCGCGGCGGCCAGGGCGGCCACGTACGCGCCCATCGAGTGCCCCGTCAGCACCGCGTCTGGGCCCGCCCCCACGTGGTCGGCGACGCGCAGCACGTCCTCGGCGTGCCTCGGCAGCCCGTACGGCCCGGGCAGCGAGGCGCTGTGCCCGCGACCGCGCAGGTCCATGGCGACCATCGACCACTCCTCGGGCAGCCGCCGCGCCACCGCGCCCCAGGCCATCAGGGAGGCCGTGATCCCGTGGACCGCGATGATCGTGCGCGGTCCCGTGCCGAACCTGGCGATCCGCAGACCGCCGACATCGTCCAACTCGAAGCTCATGGTCGGAGCTTAGGCATCCGGGTGATCGGGCGGGCAGGGGGGCGGTGTGGGGAATTGTAGTGATATTCCGGATAATGCCCTGATATGCGTATCACCGTTGTTCAGCACGAGGACGAGGCCGGGCTCGGATACCTCGGTGACTGGCTGGGGCTGCCCTGCGACGTCGTCCGGCCGTACCTCGGCGAGGAGATCCCCGCGCGCCCGGCGGACGGGCTGATCGTGCTCGGCGGTGCGGCGGCCGCCTGGGAGGACGAGCGGAGCCCCTGGCAGCCCGCCACCCGCGACCTGCTGCGCCGGGCCGTGGAGGAGGGCACGCCCACGCTGGCCATCTGCCTGGGGGCGCAGTTATTGACCCTGGCCTGCGGCGGCACCGTCGAGCGGGGGACGAACGGGCTCGAAGTGGGCGCCTGCGAGGTGGTCGCGCTGCCCGCGGCCGCCGATGACCGGCTGCTGGCCGGGGTCGGGACGGCGGTGGCCGTCCAGTACCACCAGGACGCGATGACGCGGCTGCCCGACGGCGCGGTGCCGCTGATGACCGGGGTGCGGTACCCGAACCAGGCCTACCGGCTCGGGGAGGCCGCGTGGGCGATCCAGTTCCACCCCGAGGCCACGCCGGAGATCTTCACGTCCTGGACCGACGGGTCGGGGCTGGACGCGGCCGAGGAGCTCAACACCGCGGTCAAGACCGCCGAGAGCGCGCTCGTGGCCACCTGGCGGCCGGTGGCGGAGGCGTTCGCGGAGGTGGTCAGGACCGGCGGCCGCGCCTGAACCACCGCGTCCGCCCGGCCCCGGCCGTGTCCGGGCAACCGGCCCCATCCGGGCGGGCCCGGGTCAGGGCGTGGGCCGCGGCGTGCACGCCGGCCAGCACGACCGGGAGCGCGGCCAGGCCCGCCCAGCCCGCCGCCCCCGTCCGTACCGGCACCCCTTCGGCCCGCAGCCGCCGCCAGGCCCACACCGAGAACGGGATGACCACCACGGGCGCGGTCACCGCCCCCGGCGTGTACCCCCGCGTCACCGCGGCCTGCGCCAGGTGCATCACCCCGTGCGCCCCGAACCCCAGCAGCGCCGCCTGGAACACCGGGCTCCGCCCGCCCGTACGCGCCCCCAGCGCCGAGGCCCCCGCCATCACCCCGCCCATGAGGCCGATGGCCACGTTCACGTGCCGCTGCGAGACCTCCAGCCGCTCCCACGGCACCCACGGCAGCCGCTCCTCCAGCCGGGGCCGGGCCGAACGCGTCCAGCCCGCCATGGTCGCCAGCTCCTCCACGTCGTGCACCGCCCACGCGGCCAGCAGGCCCCACGTGACGGCAGAGGGAACCATCGCCGATCGCCTCCAAGAATGCAACGCAACGTTGCGTTTCTATGTTACGGCCGAAGTCCTGTCAAGATGGAGGGGTGCCCAGGATCGAATCCACCGCCGCGCGGCTGGCCAGGCTCGGCTTCGCCGATGGCGCCAGGGCCGCCCAGCTCGTCCGGCAGGCCGGAGCCGAAGTGGACGACCTCCTGGAGTTCCTGGTGGACGTGGCCGACCCCGACGAGGCGCTGGTCTCGCTGACCCGCCTGGCCGAGCGCGATCCCGCCGTGCTCGACGTCCTGCGCCGCGACGAGGGGCTGCGTACGAGGCTGCTGGCCGTTCTGGGCGTCAGCGCCGCGCTCGGCGACCATCTGGTGCGCCACCCCGGCCAGGTAGCGCTCCTGGCCGCGCCGCTGCCGGGCGACGCGCGGGCTGAGCTGCTCAAGGCGGTCGGCGCGCGGCCGGGGGAGGCCGCCACCGCCGAGCGGCCGCTGGAGGCGCTGCGCGTGGCCTACCGGGGCCGGCTGCTGCACCTGGCCGCCCGCGACCTCACGGGAGAGGCCACGCTGGCCGAGGTCATGGCGGAGCTGTCCGACCTCGCGGGCGCCGCGCTGGAGGCCGCGCTGGCCATCGCCCGGGCCGAGGTCGACGACGGCGAGGTACGCCTGGCGGTCATCGGCATGGGCAAATGCGGCGCCAGGGAGCTCAACTACATCAGCGACGTCGATGTGATCTTCGTGGCCGAGCCGCGCGAGGGCGCCGACGAGACCAAGGCGCTGCGCACCGCGACCCGGCTGGCCCAGGCCATGATGCGGGCCTGCTCCGCCACCACGTCCGAGGGCTCCCTGTGGGAGGTGGACGCGGGCCTGCGGCCGGAGGGCAGGTCGGGCCCGCTGGTGCGCACGCTCGGCAGCCACCTGGCCTACTACCGGCGCTGGGCCAAGACGTGGGAGTTCCAGGCGCTGCTCAAGGCCCGGCCGGTCGCGGGCGACATGGAGCTCGGCTCGGCCTACGTCGAGGCGGTCAACGACCTCGTGTGGACGGCGGCCACGCGCGAGCACTTCGTCGAGGACGTGCAGGCCATGCGGCGCCGGGTCGAGGCTCACGTGCGCGCCGAGGGCGACCGCCAGCTCAAGCTGGGGCCGGGCGGGCTGCGCGACATCGAGTTCGCGGTGCAGCTGCTCCAGCTCGTCCACGGCAGGCTCGATCCGCTGCTGCGCCGCAGGGCCACGCTGCCCGCGCTGGCGGCGCTGTCCAGGGGCGGCTACGTCGGCCGCGACGACTCGCGCGGGCTGGCGGAGGCGTACTCGTACCTTCGCCAGATCGAGCACCTCCTGCAGCTCCACCGGCTGCGGCGCACCCACATCGTGCCCACGGACGAGTCCGACCTGCGCAGGCTGGGCCGCTCGCTCGGCATGCAGACCGACCCGGTGGGGGAGTTCACGGCGCGGTGGCGGCGGCACGCCATGGAGGCGCGGCGGCTGCACGAGAAGCTGTTCTACCGGCCGCTGCTCCAGGCGGTGTCGCGGCTGCAGGAGTCGGAGGCGCGGCTGTCGACCACGGCGGCCATGGCCAGGCTCGAAGCGCTCGGCTACGTCGATCCCACCGGCGCGCTGCACCACATCGCCGCCCTCAGCGCGGGCGTGTCCAGGCGGGCGGCCATCCAGCGCACGCTGCTGCCCGTCATGCTGGGGTGGTTCGCCGACACGCCCGACCCGGACGCGGCGCTGCTCGGGTTCCGGCAGGTCAGCGACAAGCTGGGCAGCACCCCCTGGTATCTGCGGCTGCTGCGCGACGAGACCGCGGTGGCCTCCAGGATGTCGCGCGTGCTCGGCACCAGCCGCTACGCGACCGGCCTGATCATGAACGCGCCCGAGGCGGTCGCGATGCTGGGCTCGGACGACGAGCTCCCCGTGCGCTCCCGGGAGTCGCTGGCCGGCGAGGCCTCGGCGGCGGTCTCCAGGCACCAGGGCGACCCCGAGCCGGCCGTCGCGGCCGTGCGGGCGCTGCGGAGAAAAGAGCTGTTCCGGACGGCCGTGGCCGACATCTTCCGGCTCATCGACATCGAGACGGTCGGCGGCGCCCTGTCGTCCCTGACCGACGTGACCCTCCAGGCCACCCTCGACGTCGCCCTCGCCAAGGTTCCCCGCGTCACGAGGTTCGCCATCATCGCGATGGGCCGGCTCGGCGGCATGGAGAGCTCCTACGCGAGCGACGCCGACGTCATGTTCGTGCACTCGCCGCTGCCCGGCGTGGCGGAGCGCGAGGCCACCGACGCCGCCTTCGCCGTGGCCAACGAGGTGCGCCGGCTGCTCTCGCTGCCCGCCCCCGACCCGCCCCTGATCATCGACCCCGACCTGCGTCCCGAGGGGCGCCAGGGCCCGCTGGTGCGGACGATGGCCTCCTACCGCGCCTATTACGCGCGCTGGTCGTCGCCGTGGGAGTCGCAGGCGCTGCTGCGGGCCAGGTTCTCGGCGGGCGACGCGGAGCTGGGGCGGGAGTTCACCTCGATGGTCGACGAGCTGCGCTATCCGAAGGGCGGCCTGCACGACGACGCGGTCAGGGAGATCAGGCGGCTCAAGGCCCGCATGGAGGCCGAGCGCCTGCCGCGCGGCGCCGATCCCGGCCTGCACACCAAGCTGGGCCCCGGCGGGCTGTCCGACGTGGAGTGGGTGGCCCAGCTCCTGCAACTGCGGTACGCGGGCACGCTGGGGTCGCTGCGCACCACCCGCACGCTCGACGCCCTGCGCGCGGCCGTGACCGAGGGTCTGCTCGCCCCGGCCGACGAGGCCGTGCTGGTCGAGGCGTGGCGCTTCGCCTCCCGCATCCGCGACGCGATCATGCTGGTCAAGGGCCGCCCGGGCGACAGCGTCCCGCGCGACTCGGGCGAGCGGAAGCTGATCGCCCAGACGCTCGGCTACCCGCCGGACGGCTCGGAGGACTTCCTCGACGACTACCGCCGCGTCACCCGTCGCGCACGACAAGTGATGGACCGAGTTTTCTACGGGGCTTGATCGGCGGCGCGTACGGGTGTATCAAAGCCCGCGTGTTATCCGTTTACGTGGATTTGGCCCTGGGCCTGGTGGTGTCGTTCCTGCTGCTGTCGCTGCTGGTGAGCGGGCTCAACGAGGCGTTCGTGCGGATGCTCGCCATCCGCAGCAAGTTCCTGTGGGCCTACCTCAGGGACACCATGGACGGTTCCGACGCGCAGGGCAGGTCGTGGCTGCCCGCCAAGGTGCGTGACGTCTTCGCGGCGCTGCCCTTCGTGCGCGACCCCCGTCCCAAGCACAGCGACCAGCCCTCGCCCCCCGAGCCGGGGGCGCTGCCGGCGCAGGAGACCAAGGCCGAGGACGCCATGGTCAACCTGCTCTACCAGCGGGTCCAGGAGATCGACCATCCGAAGAAGGGCCGTACCAGCATCTCCAACATCCCTCCCGCGCGCTTCGCGGTGGCCCTGATGGAGCTGGCCGCGGGGGAGCCGGACGGGGTCGAGGGGTTCCTGGAGAAGCTCAAGGCCATGCGCAGCCCGCTCTACGGCCACCTCAAGGGCGTGTGGGAGACCGCGCAGCGCGACCTCGACCGGTTCCGGCAGGGGGTGGAGAGCTGGTTCGACGGGGAGATGCAGCGGCTGTCCATGCTCTACAAGCGCTACGTCAAGTGGGTCGTGGCCGTGCTCGGCGTGGTCGTGACGCTGGTGTTCACGATGGACGGGCTGGAGTACGCCAAGACGCTGCTGCGCGACAACGCCTTCCGCGCCTCGGTGACGGCCGTGGCGGGGTCGGGGCAGGACGCGTACAACGAGCTCAAGGCGCGCTGTACGGGCGGCGACCCGGTGCCGTGCGTCACCGAGACGCTGAGCCAGCCCGCGCTGGTCAAGATGCTCGACCATGCGCTGGTCAGCGTGTCGATCCCGGCGGAGGGCGACCCGTCCGTGCACTGGAACGGCGGCCTGTGGTGGCAGCGGATCACCACGCCAAGCCACTGGCCCGGCTTCCTGCTGACGTACGTGGCGCTGCTGTTCGGGGCCTCGTTCTGGTGGGACGTGCTGCGCCGCCTGACCGGGATCAAGAGCCGCCGCTGAGCCCGCCCCTGGCCGCCAGGGTGATCACGTCGGCCAGGGCCGCCAGCTCGCCGGGGTCGTCGGTGAGCCGGGCGGTGGCCAGGCGCAGGTGGTGCGTGGTCGGGGGGCCGATCACGTACCGGCTGCCGGCCGCCACGGAGATGCCGTGCGCGGCCAGCGTGACCAGCGCCGCCGACTCCTCGCGCACCGGCACCCACAGGACCAGCCCGTCGCCGCCGCCGGTGGGCACGCCGCGCTCGGCCAGCTCCGACTTCAGCCGCGCCCGCCGCCCGGCGTAGACCGTGCGGGCGTGCGCCACGCGCTCGCGCACCTCGTCGTCCCCGAGCAGGTGGGCCAGCGTGTCCTGCAGGATCCTGCTGGTCCAGCCGATGCCGAAGCTCCGCAGCACGCGCACCCGCTCGACCGCGTCCGCCGCCCCGCCGATGATCGCGATGCGCAGGTCGGGGCCGTGCGACTTGGAGTACGAGCGCACCAGCACGGTGCGGTCGGGGAAGCGCGTCCCCATGCTCACCATCGGCGAGATCGACAGCTCGCCGATCCCGTCGTCCTCCACGATGAGCGTCGAGGTCGGCTCCAGCAGCGCGGCCAGCTCGGCCGAGCGCTCGGCGGTCACGGCGTGGCCGCAGGGCGACTGGCCGCGCGGCTGGTACACGAACGCCACCGGCCTGGCCCGCAGCGCCTTGGCCAGCGACTCGGGGATGGGCCCCTGCTCGTCGCAGGCCACCGGCACGATCTGGACGCCGATCGTCTCCAGGATGTCCAGTAGCCGGGCGGCGGTCGGCTCCTCGATCGCGATCCGGTCGCCGGGCAGCGCGGTCGTCTGGCAGAGCAGCTGCACCCCCTCGTACCCGCCGCCGACCGCGAGCCAGCCCTGCGCGGGGAACGGCCAGTCCGGCTCCACGGCGGCGCGCAGCCGCGGCGTGATCGTCTCGCGGGCGTAGTCGTTGAGCCCCTCCGCGCCGGCCGCGGCGATCAGCGCGGCCTCCAGCGGCGGCAGCAGCGCCGGGTCGGGGGAGGCGATGGCCAGGTCGATCGCCAGCCGGTCACCCCAGTGGCCGATGCGCTCGTAACGGATGGGACGGGGCACGTCGGGCGGCCCGAGCACCACCGTGCCGCGGCGGCGATCGGTGTGGATCATCCCGTGCCGCCGCAGCTCCGACCAGGCCTCCGCGACGGTCCCCGAGCTCACGCCCAGCTCCCTGGCCAGGCTGCGCACGGTCGGCAGGCGCGTCTGCGCGGTGACCGTGCCCTGCCTGATCAGGTCGGTCAGGGCGGCGGCGATCCCGCGTGCGGTCGGCTCGCCGATGCGCTGCGCCAGCCAGGCGGATTCCACATGACCTCCTGTAAATCTTTGTTCAGCAACAAAGATCGTCTTGTGTGGGGCGTTGCCTGAACATAAGGTTTCCAGCAATTCAAAGCAAGGGAACTTTGGGGTGTTTGTGCATATTCGGTTGGGTCTGCGGGATTGGGACCATCTCGTACCGGTGGCGACGGGGGAGGTGCGGCCCGAGGGGTTCGAGCTGGACCTCGAGTCCCGCGCCGTCACCCCGGACGTCCTGAGCGAGCCGGGCCTGGACGGCGGTGAGACGTCCTTCAGCAGGTACGTGCTCGGCCGCGCCGCGGGCGACGACCGCCTGGTGGGCCTGCCGGTGTTCGTGATGCGCGGCTTCCGGCACCGGTGCGTCCTGGTCCGCCGCGACAGCGAGCTGACCTCGCTGGAAGAGCTCAAGGGCGCCCGCATCGGTCTGACCGGCTGGCCGGACTCCGGCAACACCTGGACGCGCGCCCTGCTCAGGGCCGCCGGCGTGGACATCAGGGGCATCGAGTGGACGGTCGGCCCGCTGGTCGCCGGGGAGACCGGCAAGGACCGCGTCGGCCCCGTACCGTTCCCCGACAACGTCTCGCTGACCGGCGACGGCCTCACCGAAGGGCTCGCCGAGGGCCGTTACGACGCGATCATGACCCCGTTCATGCCCGACGAGTTCTTCACCCCGGACAGCCGCTTCCGCCACCTGCTCGCCGACCACCGCGCCGCCGAGCTGGCCTACTACCGGGAGACCGGCTTCGTGCCCGGCATCCACCTCGTCACGCTGAAGCGCGAGGCCGTCGAGCGCGACCCGGGGCTGCCGCGGGCCGTTCAGGACCTGCTCGAACGCTCCAAGCGGCACTGGCTGGCCCGGCGGCGGCTGCTCACCGACACCACGCCCTGGCTGCTCGCCGACCTGACGGAGACGGCGCGGACCTTCGGCCCCGACTGGATGCCGTACGGCGTCGGGTCCAACGCCGCCATGGTCGCCGCCTTCTGCGAGGAACTGCACGCCCAGGGCATCTCGAACCGCCGCATCCGACCCGAGGAGGTCTTCGACATATGAGAATCGCCGTTGGACAGTTCGCGTCCTCGGAGGACTGGACGGACAACCTCAAGACCTGCCAGGACCTGATCGACCGGGCCACCGAGGGCGGCGCCGACCTGCTGGTCCTGCCCGAGGGCGCGATGGCCCTGTTCGTCGACGAGCCGACGCGCATCCGCGAGGCCGCCCAGCCGCTGGACGGGCCGTTCGTCAGCGGGCTGGTCGAGCGCACGCGCGGCTCGTCCACCACCGTGATCGTCGGCGTGCACACCCCGTCGGGCGACGGCCGCGTGTTCAACGTCCTGGTGGCCGCCAGGGACGGCGAGATCGTCGGGACGTACACCAAGCTGCACCTGTACGACGCCTTCGGACGGCGCGAGTCCGACAACGTCGTGCCCGGCACGAACGCGCCCGTGGTGATCGACGTGGCCGGCTGGAAGGTCGGCATGATGACCTGCTACGACGTGCGCTTCCCCGAGCTGGCCAGGCTCCTGGCCGACCAGGGCGCCCAGGTGATCGCGCTGCCCACCGCGTGGGTGCGCGGCCCGGCCAAGGAATGGCACTGGGAGGTCATGGTGACCGCCCGCGCCCTGGAGAACACCGTGTACCTGGCCGCCTCCGGCGAGTGCGGCCGCCGCAACATCGGCGCCAGCATGGTCGTCGACCCGCTCGGCATCACCCGGGCCCGCCTCGGCGACGCGCCGGGCCTGCTCTGGGCCGACGCCTCCATGGAAGAGCTCGAGCGAGCCCGCCTCAGCCTCCCCGTCCTCGAGAACCGGCGCTTCGCCGTCGACCCCCGATTGGAGCGACATGTCTAAGTACGCGACGGCTGCCCTGCTCGGCGCCGCCCTCCTAGTGGCCGGCTGCGGCGCGAACCCGGAGGAGGCCCAGGGCGCGTTGAGCTCCCAGTCCGCCCCCTCCGGCACCGTGGCCGCCCAGGGCAAGGACCAGGCCCTGTACGACAGGCTGCCCGACAAGGTGAAGACCGCCGGCAAGCTGGTCTCGGTGAACAACGGCTCGTTCCCCCCGTACGAGATCGCCGGGGCGGACGGCAAGTCCATGACCGGCGCCGCGGCCGACCTGTCGGAGGCCCTCGGCCAGGTGCTCGGCGTCAAGATCGAGCACGTCACCGTGGACGGCCTGCCCAGCCAGCTCACCGGCATCGCGTCGGGCCGCTACGACCTGGCCATCGGCCCGGTGGGCGACTTCCCCGACCGGCAGAAGTCCAACGACTTCGTGGACTGGGTCAAGGAGTTCGTGGTCTTCGCCGTGCCGAAGGGGAACCCCAAGAAGATCAACTCGGTGGCCGACACGTGCGGGCTGAAGATCTCGGTCATGGCCGGCGGCTCCGCCGAGGCCGTGATCAAGAACCAGTCCGAGACCTGCGCCAAGGACGGCAAGCCGAAGATCACCGTACAGTCGTACAAGGACCAGCCCACCTCGGTGCTGGCGGTCAGCTCGGGCCGGGCCGACGCGTTCTTCTCCTCGCAGGCGCCGCTCACGTACTTCGTGTCGCAGTCCGGCGGCAAGCTGGAGCTGGCGGGCAAGGGGCAGAGCAACGGCTTCGACGACCTCTTCCAGGGGGCCGTCGTCGGCAAGGACTCGCCGCTGCGTGACGTGGTCAAGGACGGCATCCAGAAGCTGATCGACAACGGCGCCTACGCCAAGATCATGGACAAGTGGGGCACCTCCGACAACAAGCTGGACAAGGCCGGCGTCAACCTGGCGGGGTCATGAGCGGACTGCCGGACGTCGACGTCGCGGGCGCGTCCCGCACGCGCCATCCGCTGCGCTGGGTGGCCTCGATCATCCTGCTGGTGCTGGCCGCCCAGCTCGTGAGCCTGCTGGTCACCAACCCCAACTTCCAGTGGGACGTGGTCTTCAAGTACGTCAACGCGCAGGTCATCGGCCAGGGCGTCTTCACCACGCTGCTGCTCACCGTGATCGCGATGTTCGTGGGCGTGGTGCTCGGGGTGCTGCTGGCCATCGGCCGGCTCTCCGAGAACCCCGTCGCCCGGGCGGCCTGCGGGCTCTACGTGTGGTTCTTCCGCGGCACGCCGGTGCTGGTGCAGCTCGTGCTCTGGTACAACCTGTCGTACCTGCTGCCCAAGATCTCCCTCGGCGTCCCGTTCGGGCCGGAGTTCATCAGCGCCGACACGAACCTGGTCATCACCCCGCTGCTCGCGGCCATCCTCGGGCTCGGGTTGAACGAGGGCGCGTACATGGCGGAGATCATCCGCGGCGGCCTCATGTCGGTGGACCCCGGGCAGACCGAGGCCGCCTCGGCGCTCGGCATGAGCAACGCGCGCACCTTCCGCAGGATCGTGCTGCCGCAGGCCATGCGGTTCATCATCCCGCCCACCGGCAGCCAGGTGATCAGCATGCTGAAGGCCACGTCGCTGGTGAGCGTCATCGCCCTGGCCGACCTGCTGTACACGGTGCAGTCGATCTACAACCGCACCTTCCAGACCATCCCGCTGCTGATCGTCGCCTGCGTCTGGTACCTGGTCATCACCTCGATCCTGTACGTCGGCCAGTCGTTCATCGAGCGGCACTACGCCCGCGGGGCCACCAGGCACGCGCCGCAGAGCTTCTGGGCCTTCCTGACCTTCCGCCGGCGCCGTCCCTCGGAGGTGACGTCATGACCGTCCCCATGGTCCACGCCCACGCCGTACGCAAGCACTTCGGCCACCTCGAGGTCCTCAAGGGCATCGACCTGGACGTCCAGGCGGGGGAGGTCGTGGTGATCCTCGGCCCCTCCGGGTCGGGCAAGTCGACGTTCCTGCGCTGCGTGAACCACCTGGAGACCATCGACGGCGGCTCCATCTTCGTGGACGGGGAGCTGATCGGGTTCCAGGCGTCCGGCGGCAAGGTGCGGCACCTGCGCAAGCGCGAGATCACCCGCCAGCGGCGGGAGATCGGCATGGTCTTCCAGCAGTTCAACCTGTTCCCGCACTTCACGGTGTTGCAGAACGTCATGGAGGCGCCGGTCGGCGTCCGCCGCGAGTCGCGCGAGCAGGCCAGGGAACGGGCGTCCGGCCTGCTGCGCCGCGTGGGGCTGGAGGACAAGGCGGGCAGCTATCCCAGGCAGCTGTCCGGCGGGCAGCAGCAGCGGGTGGCGATCGCCAGGGCGCTGGCGATGCGGCCCAAGCTGATGCTGTTCGACGAGCCGACCAGCGCGCTGGACCCGGAGCTGGTGGGTGAGGTGCTGGCCACCATGAAGAGCCTCGCGGAGGACGGGCTGACCATGATCGTGGTGACCCACGAGATCGGGTTCGCGCGGGAGGTGGCCGATCGGGTGGTGTTCATGGACGGTGGCGTCGTGGTCGAGTCGGGCACGCCGAAGGAGGTCCTCGACAACCCCACCAGCCCCCGCACCAAGGCCTTCCTCAGCCGCGTCCTGTAGCCCCCACGCCTCCTTGGCCCCTGGCCCTCGGTCCGCCACGACCGTCCCCCCTCGGACCGAAGGACAGAAGGGACGTTCCGTCCTCCCCGAGGGACGGATGAGACGTCGGTGGGGAAGGCGCGGGCGGGCCTATCGTGGGTGGGATGGAGACCCAGCGTTTGATCATGCGCAGATGGCGCGAAGAAGATCGGGAACCATTCGCCGCGATGAACGCCGACCTCGAGGTGATGGAGCACTTCCCCGCCCCGCTCACCCGCCCGGAGAGCGACCACTTCGTCGACAGGATCGAGGAGGAGTTCGACAAGCACGGCTACGGGCTGTGGGCGCTGGAGGTGCGCGGGAGCGGCGAGTTCATCGGCTTCGCCGGCCTGATCTGGCAGACGTTCGACGCGCCGTTCCTGCCCGCGTGGGAGATCGGATGGCGGCTGGCACGCCCCGCCTGGGGCCACGGGTACGCCACCGAGGCGGCCAGGGAGGTGCTCGGGCACGCGTTCGAGCAGGCCGGCCTGGACGAGATCGTCTCCATGACGGCCAAGAGCAACACTCGCTCCCAGGCCGTGATGAAGCGCCTGGGCATGACCCACCTGACCGACTTCGGCTACCCGCGGCTGGCGCCGGACCACCCCCTGTTCCCGCACGTGGCGTACCACATCAAGCGTTCGTAGGGGCGCTCATGGCGTAGAGGACGTCGCGCAGAGCGGGTTCACGGCCGCGTAGCCAGACCAGCCGCAGCGCCAGCGCGGGAGCCTCGAAGCCGAGCCGCACCAACGCGCCGGAGGCCAGGTCCGGCTCCAGCGCGAAGTCAGGCAGCAGCGCGCTGCCGAGCCCCTGCCTGGCCCATTCGCGGGCGGTGGCGATGCTGGTCAGCTCCCTGCGCGGCACCTCCGCGCCGAACGCCCGGTCGGCGGCCAGCCGGATCGAGCAGCCCGGCGGGCTGACCAGCAGCGGCTCCCGATCCCCGTCCGGCGCCGCGACCAGCGCCAGCCCGACCTCACCCACGTCCAGGAAGTCCAGATCGGGCGCCACCGGCCCGGAGCCGGGGTCGTGCGGCACGGTGAACCCGAGCCCGCCGATCCGCAGGCCCGTGTCCAGCAGGAGGACCGCGTCCAGCTCGCCGCCCGCCACCCCGGCCAGCAGCGACTGCCTGGTGTGCGAGCGCACGTCCACGTCCAGGTCGGGGCGGCGTTCCGACAGACGGCGGATCACGGCGGGCATCCTGGCTGCGGCGAGCATCTCCAGCGCGCCGATCCGCACCTTGCGCCGCTGCCCGGTGACGGCGCGGCGCACCTCGTCGGCGTGGTCGAGCAGGCCCTGCGCCCGCGCCAGCAGCGTGGCGCCCTGTTCGGTCAGCCGCATCCCCTGGGGCGTGCGGTCGAAGAGCGCGACGCCGAGGCTCCGCTCCAGCCGGCGCACCTGCTCCGACACCGACGCGGGGGCGAGGCCGAGGCTGTTCGCCGCCCCGGTGACGGTGCCGGTCCCCGCCACCGCGACGAACCCCCGCAACTGCCGCAAGTCCATGGCCGCCAGCATACGGTTTTCCCGAACGCCCCCTGAGGCCGCGCCTGTTGAGGGTGGAAGTGGCGTTTCAGCAGGCTGAGGCGCATGATGTTCGGATTCTCCCTCGCCTACTTCCTCGTGATCCTCGACACGACCGTGCTGACGATCGCGCTGCCCGATCTGCGGGCCTCGCTCGGCGGCTCGCTGGCCGGGCAGCAGTGGGCGGTGAACGCGTACACGGTCGCCTTCGCCGCCTCGCTGCTCGTCGGGGGAGCGGTGGCCGACCGGTACGGCGCGGCCCGGATCTTCAAGGCCGGCGTGGTGGCGTTCGGCGCGATCTCGCTGCTGAGCGCCGCGGCGCCGCACCTGGGCGTGCTGGTCGGGCTGCGGGCCCTGCTCGGTGTGGCGGGCGCGCTCTGCACGGGCGGCTCGCTCGGCCTGCTTCCGCAGCTCTTCCCCGACCCGGCCGCCCGCGCCCGCGCCACCGGCCTGTGGGCGGCCATCACCGGCACCGCGCTCGCCGCCGGCCCGCTGCTCGGCGGTCTCCTGGTGGACCTGTACGGCTGGCGCGCGGTCTTCCTGCTCAACCCGCCCCTCGCCCTGATCAGCCTGCTGGCCATGCGCCGGGTGAGCTCGCCGCGCGGCCACCGCGGGATCGACTGGCGGGTCCAGGCGCTGGCCTGCGCGTTCCTGGGCCTGGTGGCGCAGGCCCTGATCGGCCCCTCGGTCCTGGCGGGCGTCGCGGCCCTGGCCGTACTGGCCGTGCTGGTGCCGGTGGAGCGCCGCAGCCACGCCCCCGCGCTGCCCGGCGGCCTGCTCGCCGCCACCTGGCCCGAACTGCTCGCGGGCACGGTGGCCAACTTCGCCTTCTCCGGCGCCCTATTCGTCCTCACGCTCCTGCTGCAGGACACCCGCCACCTGGACCCGCTGGCCGCCGGGCTGGCCTTCCTGCCGCTCACCCTCCCCATGACCGTGAATCCGCTGCTCACCGGCCGCCTGGTGGCCCGCTATGGCCCGCGCCCGCCGATCCTGTGCGGCCTCACCCTGCTCGCGACCGGCCTGGCGGGGGTCGCCCTCACGGACGCGCTGGCGTTGTGGCTGGTGGTGATGGGGTTCGGGCTGTCGTTCGTGCTGCCCGCGCTGATGGCGGGCATGGTCAACAGCGCTCCACCGGGGACGGCGGGCACGGCGGGCGGCGTCCTGAACGCGTTCCGCCAGGCCGGCGCGACCCTCGGCGTGGCGGTCATGGGCGTCATCGGCCGGCCGCTGCTGGCGGCGGCCGTCCTGACGGCCCTGACCTGCCTGTGCTACGCGGCGGGCGCCTGGCGCGCCCGCACGGCCGCCCTGACCTGACGAGGCGGGTATCGTGATCGGCTGGTGGTTTGTCCGGGGATGGCGAGGTGGGCCGTGCGTTTCCAGCATTCGAGTGACATCTGGCGGGACTTCCCGGAGCTCGTCCCCGGCGTGCTCGTCGCGTCGGGCGTCTCGGCGGACGTCTCCGTCGACGACCAGCTCTTCGAGCTCGGCGAGCTCGCCGCGGAGCGGCTCGCCACCTCCTCGGAGGGCGAGTTGCCGGCGATCCAGGCGTGGCGGCGGGCGTTCTCGAAGATGGGCCTCAAACCGACCCAGTACCGCTGCGCCTCGGAGTCCCTGCTGCGCCGCTTCCGGAAGGAAGGCGCGCTGCCGCGCCTGCACCCGCTGATCGACCTCTGCAACGCGGTCTCCATCGCGTACGCGATCCCGGTGGCGGTGTTCGACGTCTCCAAGATCTCGCAGTACGTGGAGGTCAGGTACGCGGCGGGCGACGAGACGTACCTGACCTTCTCCGGCGAGACCGAGCACCCGCCGCCCGGCGAGGTGATCTTCGCCGACGCGGAGGGCCGGGCGCACGCCCGCCGCTGGACCAACCGCCAGAGCGGCCTCTCGGCCGTCCGCGACACGACCACCGACGTCCTGATCGTCGCCGAGGCGCTGCACGACACCGCCAGGAAGGACGTCGAGTCCCTCATGGCTGCGCTCTCGGACGAACTGGCCGCCGTCTGGCACATGACGCTGCCGGAATACACGATCCTCGGCCCGTCCGAGCCCCGGTTCGAGTTCCCGGCGTGACGTTTCGCGACGTGAAACGGCCCGGGACCGTGATCGGTCCCGGGCCGTTCGCCGTGTGCGGGTCGGCGAGCTTGAGGCCGCAGGTGTCATGTCGGTGGTTGGCCTCGACCGAACTCGGCGGACGGGCCGCCGGAAAGCGATGCCGTGCTCAAGCCGTCACTAGATCATTGGCCGATCCGTACTCAGAGGGTCCGTCAACAGAAGTTCAAGGAAGCCTGACTTCGCCCCGCTTTATTCTCCCGAGAAAGCTCTCGTATTCGGCCGGAGAGAGGGTGATTATTCCGTCCGATGGATTCTTGGAATCCCGCAGTCCGATGCGTCCGTCCCCGAAAACGCCGACCTCGACGCACGACCCGGTGGCTCCGCACTGGAGACTTCTGTGCCAGACCTTCGGTGAAGCAGGGGTGACCTGATTCATCGTGTCATCCTTTCTATGGTTAACAAGGTGTGGGCCGTTCTAGACCCACTTCTCTATTTGTGACTCGAGAAAGCGTATCGTGTCTTGCGGATTGAGCGCGACTTCACTTAGACGCTTGAAGGCCATGAACTGGCGATGAGTCCGCATTTCGTCCATGTCGACGTTTCCCCCGGACTCGTCCTCTACGTAGAGGACCTCGGGATGAATTTCGCCAAAGCCTTCAACGGTGGGAAATCTTAGTAAAATGAAATTTGGCATGTAGCCGCCTGGGAGGCCCTCGCGATTCAGTAGGACCTGGAGGGAGAGGTTGGGGGCTTCGGCCACATCCACAAGATGGCGTATTTGGGCTGCCATGATGGAGTTGTCGCCGACGCGTCGCATGAGCGTGGATTCATCCATGACCACGTTGAAGCTCGCCGAAGAGTTGCCGAGGACGCGCTCGATGCGTGCCATGCGAAGCTCGATTCGGCTTCGAATTTGACGTGGCGTCAGGAGGTCCTTATAAGGAGGGACATCGATGATCATGCGTGCATAGTCGGGGGTCTGGAGCAGCCCTGGAACGATTATGGCCTGCCATTCCCATGATTCCTCGGCACCGCTTTCGTAGCCGAGATAGTCGATGAATCCTGGCGGGATGGCATCAGAATACTTCTCCCACCATTCCGGAGCTGTGGACGGCGGCACCAGATCAAGGAGACGTGTGCGTTCTGGCTCCGGAATCTGGTAAAGAGTGAGCAGTGCTGCTACGTCGGTGGAGCGAGGTAGTGTCTGCCCGTTTTCCAGTCTGGAAATCTTAGACGTGGACCACTTGAGCTCCCTGGCAACTTGAGGGCCGCTGAGGCCGATCGCCTCGCGCCGTCGCCGGAGCTCGGCCACGAGTCGCCGGCGGAGGATCGTGGGGCTTCCTTGAGTCATCGATGCCTCCGCTTCTCTGCCTGGCTCTAACCATCCCGTACGTCCGGCAAAGCCACTGCAATCCTCACTGGGACGCTTGAGTTATGTATCGCAAGGATTCTCTCAAGGAATCTCAGCGGGAATCCCGCTAGGCTTTACTCTAGGAGACCCGATCAGTCTTCTCAAGAGGGAGGTGTGAAAGACGAGACCAATGTTGCCAGTGAATATCGCTTCCCGGCCGGCGTGCTGCGTTCTGCCGGAGACGTTCGATCCGGCACCCTCAGGGATAGCCTCACAGTCGGGCGGTTCGCCGGGTGTGCCCGCTTCATCAAGGTGAGCTGAGCTGAGCCACCGACTTCGTTCGGGAGCCTCGCCGCGCACGCCACAGCAGGAGGATGCAGGTCGTATGACGCAGGGCAACGACGCATGTGCGAACTGACGGCTGGCTTCTCGTGCCACTTCCGCACTCAGGTCTAACAAGATCAAGGAGGGCCTTCTTGATCATGGTCCACCGTATACGCGTCTTGCACTGGCTCGTCCATGCGATGCAGACGGCCGTTATCGCGGGACTCCTCGCATTCTGCGTTGCCAGGGAATTGGGCGCTCAGTCGCTGGCGGCGCTGGGCGCAGGAGGCAGCACCTTCGTCGCGGTCTCGATGGGCTTCGCCGCTTTCCTCACCGCCACGGGCACGTTAAAGGAGCCGGCTCTTCCGGCGACGAGCAGCGTCAGGCCGCCAACGGATCAAGACGTACAGTAATCGGGCCGCTGCTTCGTCACGCGCTGTGCTGGATCGCCCGGGGAATGAGAAAGGCCATCGACGATGCTCTCAGTGGTGGAGCGCCGATGGCCTTTCTCGGTGTGCAAGCGCCCTGGCTGTGCCTGTAGACAGCGCGTGAACCGCTACCGCTATCAACGTCTCCCGTCGACTTCCGGCGTTCTACGGCCTCGGACGGAACTGGGGAGGCCGCTCCGGCACAGTGGGTATGACGGCAAGCATGAGGAGGATGGACAAGGCGGCGGCTGAGAACGAGAACCAGAAGCAGGGGAGGACTCACCGTCAGAAGCGGTGATGCGGTCGGCTACCCCTCGCCGGCCGCTCCTTGAGCTGCTCTCTTCGCACGCCGCACCCAAGTTTCGGGGCTGGGGAGTCCCGATCTGACCCATGCCCGAGGTAGAAAAAGTCGCCGATGGACGACTCCTGCGTTGTGTGGCGGGCCCTTCCCGTGATCAATGCCGGCTGCGCCAGTCCAGGTTCGCTTGCCCGGCTTCCGCGACAGGGACGTAGAAAATACTCGGCATGAAGCCCGGCAGCACATAGCCGTCATATTCCGCGACGACGACGCCGGTTCCATTCCATGTCTCCGAATAGTCGTCGTTCATGGTCTGGAAAGACCTCATGGCCGGCACCACGAACACACCGGCAGGCTGATATTCCTTCGATGCTTCCTCCCGTGAGTGTACCGGCCTCCTGAGATCGATGAAGAAATATTCGTATTCACCCTCCCATGGGAGGGGTTCGTAAATCTCGAAATCTATGCCGCGCAGCGAGACCACCTGTTGCGGCTGGATGTTGTAGTCCATGGCAGCACGGACGAGGTTGAACAGGGTTTCGCTGTCCTCGGGAGTGAGCGTGTACCCCTCGGTGGCGGCCCAGATCCGGTAGAGATAATTACTGTTGTCATTAACATCATCGTCGTAGTCCATGCGGATGAGAGCTGCCCGCATTACCTCCGCCGGATAGTCCTCCCGCCCTTTGCTGATCAAGCCGTCCACAATGCTCTGCGGATCGTCCATGATTCAGGGCCCCTTCTCCTGTTGGAGCCCCGCACGCGCGGGGCGATCCAGTCGTTGCCATCGTCCAGCAGGGCGGGCGCGCGTTCAAGGGGTGAAAGACCGACGCGGCTACCGCGATCTGGCCGTCCATTCTGTCTGCCGTCGACCCACTGCGGAGCGACAGTGGGGGCGGGGGAGGGCCACTGCGTTTCCCCGGTCATCTGCTTCAGCCGCCGGCCACGAGCAGCCGGACCCGTGACCGCGTGCGCTGACCGGTTCGTCCCCGTGTCCGGAAATGAGCGCTCCCTGTGATCACTCTGTACCGTCGTGGCGGCCCATCCACTCGTCCGCGCCGGCCGTCCGGCGTTTTTGCGTGCCGTCCGCAGGGGGTGAAGCGGGAGGCGGCGGCGCGTGCGGCCCGGTGGGCCGCCTTGAAGCTTGAACGCGCCATGCGGAAAGCCCGTGGCAAGGTGCAGGACCTTCCCACGGGCTTTCGATTCCACGACTTGCGGCACTACCTCGCGTCGCTCCTGATCGCCTCGGGAGCTGACGTCAAGGTCGTCCAGGCCCGGAAACCGCGCGATGAACAGGCAGCTCGCCGCGCGGCAACCGGTCAGACGTCGTAGTACAGCTCGAACTCGTGCGGGTGCGGGCGCAGGCGGATCGGGTCGACCTCGTTCTCCCGCTTGTACGCGACCCACGTCTCGATCAGGTCAGGCGTGAAGACGCCGCCCTCGAGCAGGTAGTCGTGGTCCTCCTCCAGCGCGTTGAGCACGTCGGTGAGCGAGCCGGGCACCTGCGGGATGTTGCGGGCCTCCTCCGGCGGCAGCTCGTAGAGGTCCTTGTCGACCGGCTCCGGCGGCTCGATCTTGTTGCGGATGCCGTCGATGCCCGCCATCAGCATCGCCGCGAAGGCGAAGTACGGGTTGCAGGACGGGTCGGGCACCCGGAACTCGATGCGCTTGGCCTTCGGGTTGGAGCCCGTGATCGGGATCCGGACGCAGGCCGAACGGTTGCGCTGGGAGTAGACCAGGTTGACCGGGGCCTCGTAGCCGGGGA
The DNA here is from genome assembly GCF_040680035.1 of Nonomuraea sp. NPDC052116. NCBI lineage: Bacteria > Bacillati > Actinomycetota > Actinomycetes > Streptosporangiales > Streptosporangiaceae > Nonomuraea > Nonomuraea sp. NPDC052116. The sequence continues at coordinate 188,771 of NZ_JBFAWA010000023.1, forward strand.
CCAGGCGGTGATAGGAGTTGACCGTCGGGTTGGTGAAGGCCAGCAGTGACGGCGCGTGCTTGAGCAGGCCGCCGATGTAGTAGCGGGCCGTGTCGGACAGGCCCGCGTAGCCGACCTCGTCGTAGAAGAGCGGCGAGCCGTCCTTCCACAGCGACTGGTGGCAGTGCATGCCGGAGCCGTTGTCACCGAAGATCGGCTTGGGCATGAACGTGACCGTGTGGCCGTACTCGAGCGCCGTGCTCTTGATGATGTACTTGTACAGCATCAGGTTGTCGGCGGTCTTGAGCAGCGTGCCGAACTTGAAGTCGATCTCCGCCTGGCCCGCCGTGCCGACCTCGTGGTGCTGCATCTCGACGTCGATGCCGCACTCGATGAGGTTGCGCACCATCTCGGAGCGCAGGTCGGTGAAGTGGTCCATCGGCGGGACCGGGAAGTAGCCGCCCTTGTAGCGCGGCTTGTAACCGAGGTTGCCGCCCTCGGTGGCCTTGCCGGTGTTCCAGGCGCCCTCGATGGAGTCGATGTAGTAGTAGCCGGCGTTCTGCTTCGTCTCGAAGCGCACGTCGTCGAAGATGTAGAACTCGGCCTCAGGGCCGAAGTAGACCGTGTCGGCGATGCCCGTGCCCCGGAGGAACTCCTCGGCCTTGCGCGCGACGTTACGCGGGTCGCGGCTGTAGGCCTCGCCGGTCAGCGGGTCGTGCACGAAGAAGTTCAGGTTGAGCGTCTTGTGCTGGCGGAACGGGTCCACCACGGCGCTGGACGGATCGGGCAGCAGAAGCATGTCGGACTCGTGGATCGCCTGGAAACCGCGGATCGACGAGCCGTCGAACATGAGTCCGTCGGTGAAGACGCTCGCGCTGAAGTTTTCTACCGGGAAGGTGAAGTGGTGCGTCGTCCCCGGCAGGTCGGTGAACCTGACATCGACGAATTGCACCCCTTCGTCACTGATGAACTTCAGGACGTCGTCGGCGGAGTTGAACACTCTCGAACCTCCCTGGGGACTGGCCATCATGCCGACGCTAGGGCGTGGCCGTTTCCGTGTGGTGTCTCGATTGTTTCGCACATGTTACGCAGGTCAGGTGCCCTTCGAAGCCGCACAGCCCTTGGGTTCGTCCCGTTCCAGCTCATACGGATCGGTGGGCGGTCCCGTGGGCGCCACCGTACCCCGAGGCGAGTCCTCGTACTCGGGATGGATGAAGCCGTCGCGCGTGTCGCAGCTCGCCGGGGTGCTGCTCGCCCCCCAACGCAGCGGCCACGCGACCAGCCGCCCCTCCTCGCGGTACAGCAACACGCGGCCCTTGGGATGGGCGACGACCCGGATCGTGGTGTCCGGCCGGCCCGGGCGGTGCACGGCGTAGACGACGATGTGGTTCAGCTTGAGCTCGACGCCGCGCCGCCAGCGGTCCTTGAACGTGCCCAGCTTGACCCGGCCGCGCACCTTGATCACATCGGTGGAGAACTCGGCCGTGCCCTTGGCGAACTGGATGACGAAGGCCGCCGAGCCCTTGTGCTTCTTCATGTCCCGGAGGAACCAGTCGCGCTGGTCGGGGCTCAGGAGCTTGGTGAACGCCGACGGCTTGCCGCCCAGGAGCGCCTTCTCGTCGAGGAAGGCCGCCGCCATCAGCTCGCGGGTCAGCTTCAGGCCCTTCGCGACGTCCTTCTTCGACAGCCCGCCCAGCGCCTTCGCCTCCGGCATCACGAAGCCGGCGGCCCCCTCGGCGTACTTCTCGGCGGGAGATCCGGCGAACGGGCTCGTCGGCTCCTCGGCGGTTTGGTCCGCCGGGTCCTCGGCCGGTTCGACGGCCGGCTCGGCGATCGGCTCGGCGATCGGCGTCGGCGGTTCGTCCACGACGACGCCCGAGGTGAGCAGGTCGGGACGGAAGGTCACGATCACACCCGCGGCCGTGATCAGCGAGGTGATCACGGCCATCGCGATCCAGGCCCGCCCGATCCGCCGCCGCGGCTCGGACCCGTATCCCCCGGAATCCTCGGATAAGCGCGCCGACCTGCTCTCGCGCCTGGCTAAGCGGTCGGTACGCCGCTGTTCTTTCGCGCCTTTGACGGCCGCGGCGCGCATCCTGCGCTGTTGCTCCTCGTCTATCTGCGCGACCAGCTCGTTGAAGCGCGCGTCAAGGTCATCCCCGTGTGGCATGGCGTACATGATGGCCGTTCTGCGACGCGGTTGGGTCACGAAGCCGACCGGCCTACCGGGCGGATACCGTTGAGGGCATGAGCAGCAAGGAGCCTCGGTGGACGCAGACCTGGCTGGGCGGGGTCAGGTCCGCCGGGGTCGATCTCGGATACCCGGGGGAGCGCCTGGGGCTGCCCGAGGAGGGCAGCGGGTCGATCGCCGGCTGGGGGCGCAGGATCGCCGCGCTGGTCATCGACTGGATGATCTGCACGTGGGTCGTCGTGCAGCTGCTGCTCAGGATCAACCCGGCCGAGCAGCCGTGGGCGCCCGCGGCCGTCTTCGCCGTTCAATACCTGATCCTGGTCGGGTTCATGGGGCAGACGTTCGGCCACCGGCTGGCGGGCATCAGGGTGGCCGCGATGGACGGCGGCGACCCGCGCTGGCTGCCCGTGCTGGTGCGCTCGGTGCTCCTGTGCCTGGCCGTGCCCGCCCTGATCTGGGACCGCGACCACCGTGGGGTGCACGACCGCGTCTCCAACACGATGGTCGTCCGCATGTAGCCGAGTAAAAAGCCGTACCGGGTTCAAAAATGTACCCGGTACGGTTTATGCTGCCCTCATGGGGTTGAGGGAGCGGAAGAAGGAGCAGACGCGGCGGCGGATCGCCGAGGTGGCGTTGCGGCTGTTCGACGAGCGCGGTTACGACGCGGTGACCGTCAACGAGATCGCCGAGGCGGCCGGGGTCGCCAAGGTGACGCTGTTCAACTACTTCCCGACCAAGGACTGCCTCGTCACCGAAGGGGTCAAGGAGGACCTGGCGGCGATCGTGGCCGGGCGGGGCGAGGGGCGCTCGCCCCTTCAGGCGCTGCGCGAGCACTACCGCTCGATGGCCGCCCGGGGCGCGGGCGTGGTGGACGTCGAGGCGCTGCTGGCCAGGGTGCGGGTGATCGGGTCGAGCCCGGCCCTGATGGGCGCGCTGCACGCGATGCACATGAGCGAGCGCTACGAGCTGGCCGAGGCCCTCGGGGAGGTCTACCCCGGCGACGACCTGACCGCGCGGCTCATGGCCGGGCAGATCACCGCCGCCGTCACCACCATCCAGGAGGCATTCTTCCATCGCATCGCGACGGGCGAGCCGCTGGAGGAGGCGGGCCGGCGCCTGGCGGGTGACGTGGAGCTGGCCTTCGACCTCCTGGAGCACGGCCTCACATACGTAAAAGAGGGGATAAATCATGAAAAAGGGGATCAACTATGATGTCGGGTTCCTGCCGGGTGACAGCCTGAGCCGCAGGTCGTTCCACCTCGAGGACGTCCGGCGCGACATGCGGACGATCGCGGAAGACCTGCACTGCGCGTCCGTACGCATCTCCGGCCGCGACCCCGAGCGCCTCGAGGCGGCCGCCAGGGAGGCCGCGGCGGCCGGGCTGGAGATCTGGTTCACCCCGTTCCCCGTGGACCTCACGCAGGACGCGATGCTGGAGGTCTTCGCGGACGCGGCCCGGCGCGCCGAGTCGGTGCGCCGCGACGGAGCCGAGGTCGTGCTGGTCACCGGCTGCGAGATCACCGCCTTCGGCCACGGCTTCATCGACGGCGACGGGTACGGCGACCGGCTCGGCGCCATGATGGCCGGCGACATGGAGTGGTGGACGTCCCTCATGCACGTCATGCCGCGCTTCAACGCCTACCTGGCGAAGGTGGCCGAGACCGTGCGGCCGCTGTTCGGCGGCCGGCTGAGCTACGCCTCGGCGCCGTGGGAGCCGGTCGACTGGGCCCCGTTCGACGTGGCGGGCGTGGACGCCTACCGCGCCGCCTACAACGCCCACGACTTCGCGGACGAGCTACGCGCCCAGTTCAAGCACGGCAAACCGGTCGCCGTGACGGAGTTCGGCACCTGCGCGTACCGCGGCGCGGGCGAACAGGGCGGCTCGGCCTGGGTGGTGCCCGACGGCGCGGTGCGCGACGAGGGCGAGCAGGTGCGTTACTTCACCGAGCTGATGGACGTCTTCGAGCAGGAGGGGGTGGAGACCGCGCTGTGGTTCACGTTCGCCGCCTTCAACCGGCCCGGCGAGGCCGACCTGGGCTCCTACGGCGTGGTCAGGATGCTCGACGAGCGGCGCTGGGAGCCCAAGGAGGTCTTCCACACCATGGCCGCTAGGTACGCGCGCAGCTGAAAATGGCCGTGCCCGGGAGGTGACGGCCGCGCAGCGGGCTCCAGCCGCCCCACACCCGCTCGTGCCCCTCCGGCCACTCGGGCTCCAGCAGCCCCGTGACGGTCAGCCCGGAGGCGACCAGCAGATTCACCCAGTCACCCATGGTGCGGTGGTGTTCGGCGTACGTGACCGCGCCCCGTTCGTCGTGCTCCTCATAAGGGGAACGGTCGAAGTAGGACCGGTCGGACGTCAGCCCGCGCGGCCCCGGATCGTCCGGGAACGCCCACCGGATCGGATGGCTCACCGAGAACACGAACCGGCCGCCCGGCCTGAGCACCCGCCGCACCTCGCGGAAGACGGCGAGCGGGTCGGCCACGAACGGCAGCGCTCCGAACGCCGAGCAGGCCAGGTCGAAGGAGGCCGCGGCGAACGGCAGCGACTCGGCGTCGGCCTGGACCACGGGCACGCGCAGCCCCGTGTCGAGGTCGATGCGCTGGGAGTGGCGCAGCTGCCGGTGGGAGACGTCGAAGGCGGCCACCTGCGCGCCCTGCGTGACCAGCCAGCGGGCGCACTGCGCCGCCCCGCAGCCGATCTCGAGCACGCGCCGTCCGCGCACCTCGCCGAGGAGGTGCGCGTCGGCCTCGTCGACGCCCTCGGGACACCACACGAACCCGGTGTCCCGCAGGAACTCGCCGTGTTCGAGCTGGTAGTCGTCGGCGTTGCCGTCCCACCACCAGCGGTTGGCCCGTGCGGAGGAGGACAGCACTAGCGCATCTTGGGGCCGCGCGGCATGCGCGCGCCCTTGGGCATGGGGCCCTTGGGCAGCGGCATGTTCTTCGGCAGCGAGCGCAGCCGGTCCTTCACCTCGTTGACCGCGGGCTTCTTGAGGTTGCGCGGCAGCTTCATCAGGTGGCGCTGCAGCTTGCCGAGCGGCACCTGCCCCTCGCCGTCACCGCACTGGATGTCGTAGATCTCGATGCCCAGGACCACCCGCGCGACCCGCTTCTTCTCGGCCGCCAGCATCTTCGCCACCCGGTTGCCCGGCCCCTCGGACACCAGCACGACGCCCGGATAGCCGACCACGAGATGGATGAGGTCCTGGTCGCGGTTGACCGCGATGGCAGGGGTGACCTGCCAGTTGCCGCGCATGCCCTGCAGCACCGCCGCCGCGGCACCCGTCTGGCCGTGCAGGATCGAATATTGGGCCTTCTGGGCGAGCTGCCCGAAGACCACCAGACCAACCGTGAGCGCGGCCAGCACACCGATGAACACCGAATACCACAAGTAGTCCGTGACCAGGCCGATCACGACGACCACAGCCAGCGTGCCCACCGCCGAGAGGAAGACGATGGGCAACCCCTTGGGGTTGGCCTGCTTGATGATCTGCGCGATCATGCGGAGCTGCTTGATGCGCCCCGGCTTCTCTGGATCCTCGGACTTTGCCATGCTCTGAAGGATACAAACCAACAGGTGCGGTATGGAAAACGTGACCCCGCCATTTCGCGCACGGCTAGATCTTCACGGTCGCGGACAGGCGCGGATCGGCCGCGTGGCGGCCCGCCTCGACCGTGTGAACGCCCTCGACGGTCCGCCAGCCGCCCTCCTCCCAGACCTGGAAGGCCCGCTCGGGCAGGAACACGGTCGTGATCACGGTCTCCCCGGGCGCCGCCTCGACCACGTCGAACCCGGCCAGCGCCCTGTCGGCGTACACCTGCACGACCTCGCGGCCGGGGCGGTCGCCGGTGTTGGTGACCGCCACCGTCACGCTCGTGCCCTCGGCCGCGATCGAGTCGTAGGACCAGGTCGTGTAGCCCAGCCCGTGCCCGAACCAGAACGCCGGCGCGCGGCCCGTACGCTCCCACGCCCGGTAGCCGATCGACGTCCCCTCCTCATAGGCCACCACACCGTCCACCGGCGTCACGTCGACCACGGGAGCGTCCGCCAGCCGCCGCGGCCACGTCGTGGGCAGCCGCCCGCCCGGCTCGGCGTCCCCGAACAGCACGTCCGCCAGCGCCGCCCCCGCCTCCTGCCCCGGGAACCAGGTGAGCAGCACGGCCGCCACCTCCTCCGCCCACGGCAGCTCGACCGGCGAACCCGCGTTGACCACCACGACGGTGCGCGGGTTGGCCGCGGCCACCGCGCGGATCAGCTCGTCCTGCCGCCCCGGCAGCCTGAGGTCCGCGCGGTCGAAGCCCTCGCTCTCCACCTCGGGCGTGGTCGCGGCCACGACCACCGCCACGTCGCACTCCGCCGCCACCCGCACGGCCTCGGCCATGAGCTCGTCCTCGCCGGGGCCGGGGTTCGCGTGGCCGGCCGTGAAGGACACGAACGCCATCCCGCCGAACGCCCCGGCCGGGTGCGTCACGACCACCTCGTACGCCTGCCCGGCGGCCATCGGCCGGCTGATCCGCCGCTCGGGCGGCGACAGGAACGCCATGGCGGGGTCGTCGCCGTCCGGGCCGATGCTCTCGTCGAAGACGCTCTCGCCGTCGACGGCGACGGTGAAGGCGCCCACGCCTGCGACCGACAGCTGGTGCTCGCCCGAAACATCCGGTGTGTACGTGGTACGCAGCCGGACCGCCGCCAGCCGGTCGCCGTCCACACCCGGCGGCAACTGGCCGACCCACCGCGCCTCGGCCGTGGCCAGCGGCTGCTCCGACAGCACCGCGCCATCGGCGTCCAGGAAAGCGGCCGTGGCCGGGCCGGGGAGCGGGGACAGGCGGATCCGGGGGTCGGTGCCGAGCGCGTACCGGACCTCGGCCCGCTCGCCGAGCCCCTGCAGCGGCGAGACGATCCGGCCCGGGAAGACCTGCGCGCTCCCGCCGCCCATGACGCGCGCCTCGGCGGCGGCCGCCCCGATCAGGGCGATGGTCCTGACCTGCCGGAACGGCAGGATGCCGTCGTTGGTGAGCAGCGTGAAGCCGCGCGTGGCCACCTCACGCGCCAGCGCCACCCCGTCGACGGCGGGCTGCTCATCGGCGGCCGGCGTTTCCGCGGCGTCGGTGGCGGCTCGCTCCTCGGCGGGGGGCGGCTTCGAGCCGTGCAGGGCTCCGACGCGGTGGGCCAGGCGCAGGATGCGGCGCACCCGATCGTCCACGACCGACTCGGGCACCCGCCCCTCCCGCACGGCGGCCTCCAGCCTCTCACCCCACGGCCCGTGCGGGCCCGGCATCGCCACGTCGGTGCCGCCCAGCGCCGCGGCCTCGGTCGTCCGCACCGCCGTCCAGTCCGACACCACGAACCCGTCGAACCCCCACTCGCCCTTCAGCACCCCGTTCACCAGCTCGGCGTGCTCGGTCATGGTCGTGCCGTTGACCGAGTTGTAGGCGGTCATGAGGCCCCACGCCCCGGCTCGCACCACCCGCTCGAACGGCCGCAGATAGACCTCGCGCAGCGCCTTCTCGCTCACCCGGACGTCCGCGGTGAAGCGGTCGGTCTCGAAGTCGTTGGCCACGAAGTGCTTCGGGGTGGTGGCCACCCCGCCCTCCTGGACGCCCTCGACGTACGCGGCGCCGATCTCGCCCGTCAGGTACGCGTCCTCGGAGAAGCACTCGAAATGCCGGCCGCCGAGCGGGGAGCGGTGCAGGTTGATCGTGGGGGCGAGGAGCACGTGCACGCCCTTGCGCCGGGCCTCCTGGGCCAGCAGCCGGCCCGCCCGGCGGACCAGGTCCACGTCCCAGGTGGCGGCCAGCGCGGTCGGGCTGGGCAGCGCGATCGAGGGATCGACCGCGCTCCACTGCTCGCCGCGCACGCCGATCGGGCCGTCGCTCATGACGAGCCGATCGAGGCCGATCTCGGGCAGCGGCGGGAGCGACCACATGCCGGCCCCGGTGAGCAGGCGGACCTTGGCGCCGAGGTCGAGCCGGGCGATGAGTTCGTCGAAGTCCACGAGCCCAGTCTCCACCAGCTCGCGCGGGGCTCAAATGAGGCTCACACGAGGTCTCAGGCGGGGCTCGGGCGGGGCTCAGGGAGGCTCGGGCGGGGGCTCACGAAGGCTCACGGGGGCTCAGGTGGAGGGCTCAGGCGGAGGGCTCAGGCGGTGGCGAAGAACTCCAGGAGCTCGGGCACCAGCGCCTGCGGGGCCACGTTGTGCGCCTGGCCCTCCAGGACCCGCCGTACCGCGCCCGGCACGGCCGCCGCGACCGCCAGCCCCGCGTTCGACATCCACCCGGGGCTGTCCTCGCCGTTCAGCACCAGCGTCGGCTGCCCGACGGCGGCCAGCCTCCCGGCGGGCAGCGCGTTGCCCGGCCCCAGCACGGCGGCCTCGTAGGCGAGGGTGTGGGCCAGCGCCTCCACCTGCGCCCAGGACGGCTGCGCGCGCATCGCGGCCACCGCCTCCGGCGGCGCCTCGGCCGCCTCCACCATGAACCGCTCGACGGCCTCGCCCCGCCTGCCCGCCCTCACCAGCGCCTCCAGTCGCGCGGCGAAGTCGCCCGGGAGCGGGGGCGCGCTGTCGTCCACGTGGTACGGCGGCTCCCACAGGGCCAGCCTCGTGACGGCCGGATTCCGCACCGCGGCCTCCAGCGCCAGCGCGGCCCCCGACGAGCCCCCGAACACCATCGCCGACCCGCCCGCCGCCTCGATGACCGCCGCCAGATCCTCGATCTCCCGCTCGACCGCGTACGGCTGGGTGTCCCCGCTGTCGCCGCGCCCCCGGCGGTCGTAGTCGTACACCGTGAACCACGGCGCCAGGGCGGCCGCCACGCCGGCCAGCGTGACGTGGCCCCGCACCCCGAACGCGCCGTGGACCAGGACGACCGCGGGCCCCTCGCCGTGGCTGTCGAAGGCGATGACGGTCCCGTCCGGCGAGATCGCCTTGCCGCTCAGGCGGCCGGCTGCGCCAGGCACAGCGCCTCCCAGTGGTGTCCGTCGAGGTCGGCGAAGCCGCGCTGGTAGCGGATGCCGTCCTCCTGCTTCACGCCCGCCGGGGTGGCGCCGAGCGCCAGCGCCTTGTCGACCAGCTCGTCCACCTGGGCCGGGTTCTCCATGCCCAGCACCAGGATCGCCTCCGTGGCCGTGTCGGCGGCGGCGATCTCCTTGGTGATGTACGAGCCGAACGTCGGCTCGGTCAGCAGCATGACCTGGGTCTGCTCGCTGATGATCACCGACGCCATGCCCTCGGCCATGCCGAACAGGTTGAAGCCGAGTTCGGCGAAGAACTTCTTCGACCGCTCGAGATCCTTGACCGGCAGATTGACGAACAGCTGCATTTTCCTCATCCCTTCCTTCGATGTGCCTTCAGTCTGCCGATCGAAGGGGGTGCCGGTCTTGGATCTGGGCGCCAGGCGGATTGACGTTCAGCGCACGGTGTTCAGGCGCCGGTATTCGGCGGGCGGCGTCCCGTACGCGCTCTTGAAGAGCCTGCTGAAGTGGGCCGAGTCCGGCAGCCCCCACCGGGCCCCGATCTCGCTCACGGACCGGGTGCCGCCCGCGGCCAGGTCCGCGCGGCACCGCTCCAGCCGCCGCTGCCGGATCCAGGCGGCCACCGTGGTGTGCTCCGCCTCGAACAGGCGGTGCAGGTAGCGCACGGAGATGTGGTGCGCGGCGGCGACCGTGGCCGGGTCGAGGCCGATGTCGCCCAGCCGCTGCTCGATGAAGGCGTGGATCTCCATCAGCAGCACGCGCTGCCGGGAGTCCTCCGGTAATGCCCGCGTCAGCTCGACGTGTTCGGCGACGGCGGTGCTGACCAGGTCGGTCACGATGCCCGACAGCCTGGCGGCGCTGCCCGGCCGGTACGTCTCGATGTCCTCGGCCACCCGGCGCAGCAGCGGCACGGCCAGCGCGGCGGCGCCGGTCTCGGCGGTGATGGGGACGGCGGCGAGCGCGTCCACGGCGCCGGACGGCAGCGCGAGCAGGTCGCGCGGGAAGCTGAACAGCGCGAGCCGCACCGCCGAGTCGTAGGCCAGCTCGTAGGGCCTGGTGAAGTCGTAGATCGCGAAGTCGCCACGGCTGAGCTGCGCGTCCCGCCCGTCCTGGGAGAGCCGCGGGCTGCCCTCCAGGGCCAGCACGACGCGGTACATCTCGGGGCTGCCGCTGTCGATCATGCCCGGGGTGCGGTGCACGCTGTGGGGCGTGGACGTACGGATCCGGCCGACGGTGACCGAGCCCAGCCCGCCGGTCACGATCTCGCCCCGCAGCGGGGCGCCGGGGGCGATCCTGCAGTCGAGCGGGCCGAGCGTGTCACACACGATGCTCCGCCAGGCGTCGTGACGTCGCTTGGCGGGCAGGTCGCTCGTGCGGATCAGAACCGCCATGTCCGCTCCCGGGGGTCGGCTGCCCGCCATGCTAACGCGCCGCATGAAGCAGCAGCCGGGAGTCCGGTTACGGTGCCGGGTCGTTGACCGTGCGGAAGGTCACTGACACGCGCCGCGTGCGCGGGACGCGGCCTGCCGTGGTGGGGTCGCTCTTGCGTGCGGCGATGCTGTGGCGCCAGGTGTATCGGGCAGGTCCTGACATGACGCACAGGCTGCCGGGGGCGAGCGATATCGCCACCTTCGTACCGTCCGCAGGATGGGTGAAGTCCATGACGCAGGCGGAGCCCAGGGAGATCGCGGCGACGACCGGGCCGAAGCAGGGCACGCAGTCGACGTGTGGGCTGATGCCCTGACCCGGCTGGTACTCGTTGATGATCACTTGGTTCGCCTCGCTGTCCATGACTCCTTCGCGGACCAGGCGCACGGCCTGCTGTCGTGCCCATCCCGGGATCGGTGGAGCGGCGGCGACCAGGGGATCCGTCGCCACAGTTCGGCGGCCGTAGTCGTAGCGGTGGCCGTAGTGCTGCACTCGTCGTCGCAGTTGTGTGGACCACTCGGCGGCGTCGAGGGATGAGAGCAACGACGCGCAGGCGTCGGGAGCAAGCCAGCCGGCGATGTAGCGCAACCCCGGCGGAAGGCCGTCGAAGGACAGTTGATCGAAAGACTCCGGCATGCCGAGAACAGTAGCCAGCCGTCAAAGGACTTCGAACGATTTTGCGGTGGCGGTGTCACGAGCGTGGCCGGGTATGGAGCGGCCCCGGGACCGTACGGGTCCCGGGGCCGAAGGTTGGGAGGTCAGGCCGTCTGGCGAGCCTCGATGGCCTGCTTGTAGAGGCGGCCCGCCCGGTACGACGAGCGCACGAGCGGCCCCGAGAGCACACCGGCGAACCCGATGGCCTCGGCCTCCGCCTGCAGCTCCACGAACTCCTCGGGCTTCACCCACCGCTCCACCGGGTGGTGCCGGGGCGTGGGCCGCAGGTACTGGGTGATGGTCAGCAGGTCGGTGCCGGCCGCGTGCAGGTCGCGCATGGCCTCGACGACCTCCTCGCGCGTCTCGCCCATGCCCAGGATCAGGTTGGACTTGGTGACCAGCCCGGCCTCGCGGGCCGTCGTGATCACCGCGAGCGACCGCTCGTAGCGGAACGCGGGACGGATCCGCTTGAAGATCCGCGGCACCGTCTCGACGTTGTGCGCGAACACCTCGGGCCGGCTGGAGAAGACCTCCTCCAGCTGGTCGCGGTTGCCGTTGAAGTCGGGCACCAGCAGCTCGACGCCGCACCCGGGCAGCAGCCCGTGGATCTGGCGGGCCGTCTCGGCGTAGAGCCAGGCGCCGCCGTCGGGCAGGTCGTCGCGGGCGACGCCGGTCACGGTCGCGTACTTCAGGCCCATCTGCTGCACGGACTCGGCCACGCGGCGCGGCTCGTCGCGGTCGTACTCCTTCGGCTTGCCCGTGTCGATCTGGCAGAAGTCGCAGCGGCGCGTGCACTGGTCGCCGCCGATGAGGAAGGTCGCCTCGCGGTCTTCCCAGCACTCGTAGATATTGGGACAGCCCGCCTCTTCACAGACCGTGTGCAGGCCCTCCCGGCGCACGAGCGATTTCAGCTCGGTGTATTCGGGGCCCGTCTTCAGCTTGGTCTTGATCCACGGGGGCTTGCGCTCGATAGGGGTTTCGGCGTTACGCACCTCCAGGCGGAGGAGCTTTCGGCCTTCAGGGGCAACGGTCACGTCCCCAGCTTACGTCTCCTGGAAAAGCGGCCTGGCCGGGGGGTACGGAGCTGTTGGTGTTCGATGCGACGCTGGTTACGCCATCGCCACAGTGCGTGTCCACCGGCGCTTGCCGCGCATATGTTCTACCCGGCGGATTCAACTCTTGGTATCGTTGTGGCCACGCAACGTGAAAGCTGGAGAGGGGGCGAATGCTCGTCATGCGACCGTGCTTGTTCGGCCGCCGTCCAGCGGCATCGGCAGTGCGCCGCGCCTCCGCCCTCCCATCAGTCGCCGACTGCGCCGCACCGCAGACCCTCCGGCATGGCTGAGCTGCGCCCGATCGCCTCCTCCTTCGTGGTGCCCGGCCCGTCCGGTGTCGCCGTCCGTGACCGGCTCAAGCACCTCACCCCCGCAGACGAGCAGGTGCTGTGCCTGGTCGGCGCGCATCTGGGCGCGCTGGCCTCCGCCGATCTGAAGACCAGGTGCGCCGATGGGCTGGGGCACTGTTCCGATACCTGGGCGGCGCGCAAGCGTGAGCTGACGGTGCAGTCGTCGGCGCGCTGGGCCGGGGCCATCACCAAAACCTCCCACGATCAGTGGGCGCTGGCCCGCCGCGGCCAGGCCGACCACATCCGCGACCTTCAGGCCGCCATCGCCACGATCACCCGTCGGCTGTCCCTGCCCGTCGGAAGGAAAGGAACCCGCAAGGAGCCGGGCGGCTACCGCTCCAGACAGGAGTGGTTCGCCAAGTCCCGCCGCCTGCACCTCCTGCAAGACCGGCTCAAGCGGCGGAAGGCTGACCACCAAGCCGGGCGGGTCCGCGTGGTGCGGGGCGGCAAACGCCTGGCCCGCACCCGGCACCACCTGGACGCCGCCGGACTCACCGAGTCCGAGTGGCGGAACAGGTGGCAGGCCGAGCGCTGGTTCCTGGCCGCCGACGGCGAGTCCGGCAAACGTCACGGCAACCAGACCATCCGCATCACCCCCGACGGCCAGGTATCGATCAAGCTGCCCGTGCCGCTGGCACACCATGCGAACGCGCCGCACGGCCGCTACGTGCTCACCTGCCGGGTGACCTTCGCCCACCGCGGGGTGGAATGGCGGGATCGCATCGAGGCCAACCGGGCCGTGGCCTACCGCATCCACCTGGACGCGCAACGCGGACGCTGGTACATCACCGCCTCCTGGCAGATTCCTCAAGCCCCGACCGTGCCCATGGCTACCGCACTCGCCCACGGCGTAATCGGCGTGGACACCAACGCCGACCACCTGGCCGCCTGGCGCCTGGACACCCACGGCAACCCGATCGGCAACCCCCGCCGCTTCACCTACGACCTGTCCGGCAACGCCGAGCATCGCGACGCCCAGATCCGCCACGCCCTGACCCGGCTAATGCACTGGGCAAGGGCCTGCGGCGTGAACGCCATCGCCATCGAAGACCTCGACTTCGAAGCCGACAAGACCCGGGAGAAACACGGCCGCCGCAAACGCTTCCGCAAGCTCATCTCCGACATGCCCACGAGCAGGCTCCGGGCCCGGCTCACCTCGATGGCTGACCAGACGGGTATCGCGATCATCGCCGCCGACCCGGCCTACACCTCCCGATGGGGCGCCCAGCACTGGCAAAAGCCCCTCACCACCACAAAACGCACGACCACCCGCCACGACGCAGCTGCCGTGGCGATCGGCAGACGCGCCCAAGGGCACCCGATCCGGCGACGGACGGCACCGCCCCTTGCCCACCGGAGCGATGGACAGGGGCATCGGACCGTCCAGGCCGGACCGGAAGCCTGGGGGCGTGAGGGACCCCGCCCCCGCATCCCCGGACCACGGACACGATCCGTGCCGCCCGGACGCGGCGCGTACGCGGGCGACCAGAACGCTCATCACCGTCCGGAGCGTTCGGCTGAGCACGTGCCACTCACGCTCAGTCCATAGGAACGGTCAGGAGATGAGGCCGAAGCCGCGGATCGCGCGCGTGTAGTGGGCGAGCAACTCGTCGTCGACGCGTTCGGACTCACGCGTGCCGAGCAGCTCCGAGTGCGGGGGAGTGGTGAGCACGCCGTCGTCGGTGAGCCTGGAGCGGGCCAGCGCGCCCTGCCTGATGGCCGCCACGCTCTCGCCGCGCAGCGCCGCCGCCTGCATCGGCGCCAGGTAGCCGCCGCCGGCCAGCCCGTCGAGCTCGGCGAGGTCCTGTTCGGAGGCGGCCCGCCGGGCCAGCTGCCGCTGCCGGGCCAGGGTACGGCTCTCGCCGGCGCGGGCCAGCCGGGTCAGCGCGTACCGGGCCAGGAGCACGGGCCCGCCGAGCAGCCGCCCGAGCGCGCGGCCGAACATCCCCGCCACCTCGTACGTGGTCCCCGGCTGGTCCACCGCGCCCAGCGAGGAGGCCGCGATCTTGGTCTGCGCCTCCTGCCTGACCTGCAGTGGCTCGGCCCCCATCAGCGCGTCCCGCCACGCCTCCAGGGTGAACAGCGCCCCGCTCACGACGAGTTCGTCGCCGGTCGGCACCCGCGCGTACGCCGTGGCCAGCAGGGCGACCCGCTGCTTGGGCGGCAGCGCCAGCCACAGCGGCAGCCCGATCATCAAGATGGGGGTACGCAGCGGGCCCACGCGGTCGTAGCGCGTGTCGGGGTCCAGGTCCATGACGGCGACCTTGCGCGGCCGCCGGACGCCGACCCGGTCGGCCACGCGCTCCGCGGCGCCGTACAGCTCGGACGCCGACGAGCGGTCGAGCACCTCGGCGTCGGCGGGCAGGCCGCCCAGGCGTGGCCGCAGCGCCCACCCGATGGCCAGGCTCGCGCCGCCGAACAGCCACGCGAGCAGGGAGCCGGGGTGCCCCAGGATCACCCACGCGCCCAGCGCGACGAAGCCGAGCGTCAGCAGGTGGACCAGAAGGGCGAGTAAGAGAGCCAGGACGCGCTTCACACGGCCGATCGTAGGCCGTGGGTCATCTGCGGAGAAGGTCCTCTTCGTGGAGATCGTACGACTCCATGCCGAGAGCCTCCGCCAGTCGCTTCTCCGCGATCGGCATGACCTCCTCCACCACGATGCGGCGGCCGGTCTCCGCCGACAGCGAGGAGACGCCGACGCCGGGGATGCCGCACGGCGCGATGCGGTTGAACCACCGGGGGTCGTTGGCGCAGTTGAGCGAGAAGCCGTGCATGGTGACGCCGCGGGCGACGCGCAGCCCGACCGCGCCGAGCTGGCGGTCGGGCAGGCCCAGGCTGGGATCGCCGACCGCCCAGACACCCCCGCGCCCCTGCACCTGTCTCGCCGTAACGCCGAAGTCGGCGCAGATCTGGATCATGGCCTCCGCGAGGCGGCAGGCGTACGCGTTGACGTCGGTGATGCCGACGATCGGGTAGGCCACCAGCTGCCCGGGCCCGTGCCAGGTCAGCCGGCCGCCCCGGTCGACGTCGACGACCGGAGTGCCGTCGGCCGGACGCTCGTCCGGGGCGGTGCGCTTGCCCGCGGTGTAGACGGGCGCGTGCTCCAGGAACAGGACGGTGTCGCTCAGCTCTCCGGCGACCCGCTTGCCGTGCACCCAGCGCTGCAGCGACCAGGCCTGCTCGTAGGGGACGTCGACGCCGAGACGGACGATGGCGAGTGCGTGGGGATCGTCCCCGTCGATGGGGCGCATGAGCCTATTGTGCCGGTCCCGCCCCCGCGAAGGGTAATCAGGGGGTAAGGAGTCGAGGCTCGATCCTGAACTCCTTGACCCCGCCGGCCCCGTCGCTCTCCACCCGGTACGCGTAGCCGCCCGGCTCGACGGTCACCGCCTGGATGAACTCCGTGCCGACGTAGTGGAGCCCCACGCCCTCGTCGGCGGCGTATCCGGACGGCAGCTCGCCGCCGGCCACCGACTCCTGCAGCAGCGGGCGGCGCTGCGGGTCGGAGTCGTAGTGGACGCCGCACGAATAGGGGAGCAGCGCCATCCCCTCGGCCCACACGCGCAGGTCGGGCCCGAAGGAGTCGGTGTTGCCGCCGACATGCCAGCACAGCGCGCCCGCGCTCTGGCCGGAAAGCACCACCCCGGCCCGCCACGCCTCCTCGAACGCCTCGTCAAGACCGTGCAACCGCCACAGGGCCATCAGGTTGGCCACACTGCCGCCGCTCACGTAGATCATGTCCTGTTCGAGCATCCACGCCCGGGGATCCTCGACATTGGGCATCGGGAACACGGTGAGATGGCTCAACTCGACGTCCCACCCGGCGAAGGCGCCGTACATCTTCAGGATCCAGTCGTCCGAGTCGCCCACCGCGGTGGCGACCAGGCCCAGCTTCGGCCGGTCCTGCCCGGTCAGGTCGAGGCCGTACCGCAGCAGCGCGCTGGCCTCGAGGAAGCTGTAGCGCCTGCTCGGGCGGAAGGATCCGCCCCCGATGGCGAGGATGTGTGACTGTCCTGACCGGCTCATGTCAAGATTCTCCCACCTGTTGAAGACGGACGGTTCACTACAGTACGGCGCTCAGCGCCTCGTCGAGGCGGGTATGGGCGAACACATAGCCGCTGTCGAGCAGCTTCCTCGGCTCGACGCGGTGGCCGGGCAGCAGCGCCTCGCGGGCGAACTCGCCGAGCCCCGCGGACAGCGCGAAGCCGGGCACCGGGATCGGCACCGTGCCCCTGCGCAGGGCTTTTCCGAGGGTGCGGGTGAATTCGGCGTTGGTCACGGGCGAGGGCGAGGTGAAATTGACTGGTCCTGTAATGTCACGATTTTTCAAGACATGCACCGCGGCCCCGACCCAGTCGTCCACGGCGATCCACGACCAGTACTGCTTCCCCGACCCGAGCGGCGCCCCCAGCCCGATCCTGAAGATCGGCAGCATCCGGCCGAGCGCCCCGCCCTTCTCGCTGAGCACCAGCCCGGTCCGCATCTGCGCGGCCCTGACCCCGGCCTCGCCCGCCCGTCTGGCCTCGCCCTCCCAGCGCCCGCACAGATCCGCCAGGAAGCCGCTGCCCTTCCCCTGGCTCTCGTCGATCACCCGGTCGCCGGTGTCGCCGTAGAAGTCGACCCCGGAGGCGGACAGGAGCACCTCGGGCTTGCCGGACAGCGCGCCGATCGCGTCCACGAGCACCCTCGTGCCCTGGACCCGGCTGGCGACGAGCTCCCGCTTGTACGCCGGGGTCCACCGCCGGTCGCCCACGGACGCGCCCGCCAGGTGCACGACCGCCTGCGCCCCTTCGAGCGCGGCCTGGTCGATCTTCTGCTCGGCCGGATCCCAGAAGGCCTCGTCGGCTTCGCGCGGGCGGCGTCGTACGAGCCGGACGACCTCCCACCCCTCGGCCCGCAACGCCGGCACCAGCGCCGACCCGAGCAACCCCGACGCCCCCGTCACGATGATCGCCATAGCCCCACAGTACGCCCGCCCCACGTCACGGACGCGCCAGCCGCGCCAGGCCCGGGGCACGCAAACGGCCGGGCGGCCCCGGAGGGGAGCCGCCCGGCCGCGAACGCCAGGATCAGGCCCAGGGTCAGGCCCAGGATCAGGCGAGGCCGAGCTGGGCCTCGAAGCGGCCCTCCTCGAGACGGCGCTTGACCGTCGTGAGGAAGCGGGCCGCGTCCGCGCCGTCCACCAGACGGTGGTCGTACGTCAGCGCCAGGTAGACCATCGACCGGACCGCGATGACCTCGCCCTCAGACGTGTCGATCACGACGGGCCGCTTGACGACGGCGCCGGTGCCCAGCATGCCGACCTGCGGCTGGTTGAGGATCGGCGTGTCGAACAGGGCCCCACGGCTGCCGGTGTTGGTCAGCGTGAAGGTGCCGCCGGTGATCTCGTCCGGGGTCACCTTGTTGGCGCGCGTGCGCTCGGCCAGGTCGGCCGTCTTGCGGGCGAGCCCGGCGAGGTTGAGGTCGCCGGCGTTCTTGATGACCGCCGCGATCAGCCCGCGCTCGGTGTCGACCGCGATGCCCAGGTGCTCGACGTCGAAGTACGTGACCTCCATGGTCTCGTTGTTGATCGTCGCGTTGAGCTTCGGGTGCTGCTTGAGCGCCTCGATGGCGGCCAGCTCGAAGAACGGCATGAACGACAGCTTCACGCCCTCGCGGCGCAGGAAGTCGGCCTTCGCCTGGTCGCGCAGCCGCGCGATCTTGGTGACGTCGACCTCGACCACCGTGGTGAGCTGCGCGGCCGTCTGCAGCGACTCGACCAGCCGCTTCGACATCGTCTGGCGCAGCCGCGTCATCTTCTCTGTGCGGCCCCGCAGCGTCGTGTCGACCTCCACGGGCTCGGGACCCGCGGTGATCGGCGCCTGCGCGGCGGGAGCGGCGGCGGGCGCCGGCTGGGCGGCGGCCGGAGCCGGAGCCGCGACGGGGGCGGCCTGGGCCGCGGCGGCCTTCTCGCGCTGGGCCTTGGCGGCCTCGAGCACGTCCTGCTTGCGGATGCGGCCGCCGACGCCGGTGCCGTTGATCGCGTCGAGGTTGACACCGTGCTCGTTGGCCAGCTTGCGCACCAGCGGCGTCACGTACGGGCTCTCACCCGACGGCAGCGGCGCGGGCTCCGCGACCGGGGGAGCGGCCTGCGCGACGGGAGCGGGGGCCGCGACCGGGGCGGGCGCCGGAGCGGGCTGCGGGGGAGCCGGCTGCGGGATCGAGGAGACCGGCGGAGCCGGGGCGGGCTCGGGCTCGGGCTGCGGAGCCGGCGCGGGGGGCGCCGCCGCCTCGGGCGCCGGGGCGGCGGCGGCCGCCTGGCCCTTCTCGTCGATGACGGCGAGCTCGGCCCCGACCTCGACCGTCTCGTCCTCAGCCACGACGATCTTCGTGAGGACACCCGCGGCCGGCGACGGGATCTCGGTGTCGACCTTGTCGGTCGACACTTCGAGGAGCGGCTCGTCGGCCTCGACGCGCTCGCCCTCCTTCTTCAGCCAACGGGTTACGGTGCCCTCGGTCACGCTCTCGCCGAGCTGGGGCATTTGTACGGAGACCGGCATCGTTATTCTTCTCTCGCGTTCTGATCTCGAGGGCTTGGACTAGTTGTGTACGTGCAGCGGCTTGCCGGCCAGGGCCAGCATCGCCTCACCCATGGCCTCGGACTGGGTCGGGTGTGCGTGGATGAGCTGGGCGACCTCTGCGGGCAGCGCCTCCCAGTTGTAGATCAGCTGCCCCTCCGTGACGAGCTCGCCGATGCGCCGGCCCACCATGTGGACACCGACGACCGGGCCGTCCTTCTGGGCGATGACCTTCACGGCGCCCGAGGTGCCGAGGATCTGGCTCTTGGGGTTTCCCGCGAGGTCGTAGACCTGCTCGACGATCTCGATGCCGCGCTCGGCCGCCTGCGCCGACGTGATCCCCACCGAGGCCACCTCGGGGTCGGAGTAGGTGATGCGCGGCACGCCCGCGTAGTCGATGGGCGGCGGGTTGAGGCCGGCGATGTGCTCGGCCACCATGATCCCCTCCGCGAACCCGGCGTGGGCGAGCTGCAGGGTCGGGATGAGGTCGCCGATGGCGTAGACGCCGGGCACGGAGGTCCGGCAGTGCTCGTCGACCACGACCGCGCCGCGCTCGATGGCGATGCCCTGCTCCTCGAAGCCCATGCCCGCCGACACCGCGCCGCGGCCGACCGCGACGAGCAGCAGCTCGGCGTCGAGGGTCTTGCCGTTGGCCAGCGTGACGACCACACCCGTCTCGGTGGTCTTGGCGGTGTCGAAGAAGACGCCCAGCTCGTACTTGATGCCGCGGCGGCGGAAGGCCCGCTCCAGCAGCTTGGAGCTGGACTCCTCCTCGGTCGGCAGCAGGTGCGGCAGCGCCTCGACGATCGTGACCTCGGCCCCGAACGAGCGGTAGACGCTCGCCAGCTCGACGCCGATCACGCCGCCGCCCAGCACGATGACGGACGTGGGCACGCGGCCCATCTTCAGGGTGTGCTCGCTGGTGATGACGCGCTCGCCGTCGATCTCCAGGCCCGGCAGCGACTTGGGCGCCGAGCCGGTGGCCAGGACGAGGTTGCGGCCCTCGACGACCTCCGAGCCCACCTGGATCCGGTTGGGGCCGACCAGGCGGCCCTCGCCCTCGACGATCGTCACGCCCGCGGACTTCAGCAGGCCCTGCACGCCCTTCCAGGCCCGCGTCACGATCTTGTCCTTGAACGCGTGCACGCCCTGCACGTCGATGCCGTCGAAGCGCGCCTTGACGCCGTAGGACTCGCTCTCGCGGGTCTCGTCGGCGACCTCGGCGGAGTGCAGCAGGGCCTTCGTGGGGATGCATCCCCTGTGGAGGCAGGTGCCGCCGATCTTGTCCTTTTCGATCAGCGCGACCGACTTGCCCAGCTCAGCCGCCCGAAGCGCGCAGGCGTAACCGCCGCTGCCGCCACCTAGGACGACGATGTCATAGGCCACAGGAAGGCTCCTTGTCGGGGTGTTCGTGATGCCGTCATCTTTTCATTTGTTTCAGATGCTCGCGTGCCGCTCTGCGAGTCCGATGAGGGTACGGGTGATGGCACCCGTACCGCCCTTCGGGGTGTAACCGTACGGCTCGCCCTTGTTGAAGGCGGGGCCGGCCATGTCGATGTGGGCCCAGCGCACGCCGTCGGGCACGAATTCCTTCAGGAAGATGCCCGCCGCCAGCATGCTGCCCCATCGCTCCGGCTGGAGGTTGGCGATGTCGGCGATCGGCGAGTCGAGGCCCTTGCGCAGCTCCTCCGGGAGCGGCATGCCCCACGCGCCCTCGCCCGCCGCCTTCGCGGACTCGACGACCAGCTCCCTGGCGGCGTCGTCGTTGGCCATGACGCCGGCCGTGCGCCAGCCGAGCGCGACGATCTGCGCGCCGGTGAGCGTGGCCACGTCGACGATCAGGTCGGGCTCGTCCTGCGCGGCCCTGGCGATGCCGTCCATGAGCACCAGGCGGCCCTCGGCGTCGGTGTCGAGCACCTCGACGGTCTTGCCGCTGTAGCTGTGGATGACGTCGGAGGGGCGCTGGGCGGTGCCGCTCGGCAGGTTCTCGGCCAGGCAGAGGTAGCCGACGGCGTTGACCGGCAGGCCGAGCCGGGCGATGCCGATCATGGCGCCGAGCACCGCGCCCGCGCCGCCCATGTCGGACTTCATCCAGTCCATCGAGGCCGACGGCTTGAGCGACAGGCCGCCGGAGTCGAACGTGATGCCCTTGCCCACGAACGCCAGCCGCTTGCGGGCCTCGGGGTGGGTGTAGGAGAGGCGGACCAGGCGCGGCGGGTTGGCCGAGCCCTGGCCGACGCCGATGAGGCCGCCGTAGCCGCCGTCCTTGAGCTGCTTGTCGTCGAGCACCTCGACGCTCAGCCCGGCCTTGTTGCCCTCCTGCTCGGCGATCTCGGCGAACTTGGCCGGCCACAGGTCGGACGGAGGCGTGTTGACCAGGTCGCGGACCAGGGCGACCGAGTCGGCCAGCACGCCCGCGCGCTCGGCGAGGCCGTCGGGCTGGCCCGAGACCACGGTGAGCTCGGCGACCGGGGCCTTCTGCTCGCCGTTCGTGCGGTAACGGGCGAAGGCGTACGCGCCGAGCAGGCCGCCGAGCGCGACGGCCTCGGCCTCCTCGGGCGTGCCGGTGGGCAGGGCGAGCGCGGCGCTGGAGGTGCCGGCGAGCGACCGTACGGCGGCGCCGGCGGCGCGGCGCAGGCCTTCGGCGTCGGGCGAGTCGCCCAGACCCACCGCGACCAGCAGCGGGGCGGCGATGGCGCCGAACGTGGGAAGCTTGGCCACCTCGCCGGCCTTGCCGGTGAAGGCGACGGCGCGGAGGGAGTCGGCGAGCTTGCCGCCGAAGGCGGCCTCGAGCGACTCGGCGCCCGTGGCGGCGCGCGGGCCGTCCTGTCCTGACCTGAAGCCGACGATCAAGGCGTCGGTGGCGATGGAGACTGGATCTGCTGAGTTCAGCCGCACAGTGGTCACGTAAACCGATGCTATCCAGGTCTTCTGCGTACTCACAAACAGGGGTTCATCCTACCAATCGCGCGTCATGCGGAATGGTGCTAGTGTCATTAGCATCATGCTGCTGACGCTCGATCTCAACGACGCCCGGCCCCTGCACGAGCAGGTGGCGAGCGCCATCCGCCGCGCCATCGGAGAAGGCTCCTACCGGCCCGGCGACCGCCTGCCGCCGGCCCGCGACCTGGCCCAGGTGCTCGGCATCAACCCCAACACCGTGCTGCGCGCGCTGCGCGACCTGCGGGACGAGGGGCTGCTGGAGTTCAGGCGGGGCCGGGGGGTCAGCGTCGCGGGGCGCGCCGACGGTCGCGCCCTGCTCGCGCAGCGGGCGCGCGAGCTGCTGGACGAGGCCCGCAAGTACGGCTACGGCCGCGACGACCTCATCGCCATACTGGAGGACCTGCCGTGAATCCCCGAATCACCGCCGTCATATGGGGGCTGTTCATCCTCGCCGCGCAGATCGGGCTGCCGCTGGCGCTGCGCGACCGGCTGCCCGACCCCCTGGCCACGCGCTGGGGCCTGGGCGGCCTGGCCTCCCGCTCGATGTCCTTGACCACGTACATCGTGGTCACGTTCCTGCTCTGGGCGGTGCTCTGGCTGGTCGCGCTGGCCGCGGCCGAGCGGGCCACGGTCCGCAGGCCGAGCCGGACGGTGTGGTGGGGCGGGCTGTTCGGCCTGGGCGCGCTCGCGCTCGGCGTCAACGTCACGACCGTGCTCGCCAACCTCGACGCGCCCGACTGGGCCGCGGCCCGGCTGCCGGGCTGGCAGGTCCTCGCGGTCATCGCGGCCGGGACCGGCGTCGCCGTCCTCGCGGGATATCTGCGCAGGGGCGCGCCCGACCAGGATTCCGCCCACCGGGTCCCGCCCCTCCTGCGGCTCAGGCCCGGCCGGCGCACCGTGTGGGTCGGCCACGCCGCCAACCGGTGGCTGACGCTGCTCCCGGTCGCCGCCCTGGCCGCCGCCCTGGTGCTGGGCCTGCTCTACGTCACCGGTCTGGTGTCCGGCGGGCCGGCGGCGGCGGTCCTGCCCGGGCTCGTCCTCGTGCTGGCGGCCGGGTTGCTGACCTCGTCCGTGTCCGTGCAGGTCGGCGACGGCCGGGTCGCCGTCCGGTTCGGGCCGCTCGGCTGGCCGGCGCGCAGGATCCCCCTGTCGCTGATCGAGTCGGCCTGGTCGGAGACGCGCCATCCGGCCGAGGTCGGAGGCTGGGGCATCCGCGGGCTGCCCGGCAGCTCGACCATCATGCTGCGGGGCGGCGAGTGCCTGGTCATCCGCTACCGCTCCGGCGGCCGGCTCGCGATCAGCATCGACGACGCCGAACGCGGCGCATCCCTCATCAACGCCCTCATCGCAGAGCGAGTGGAGCTATGAAACGACCTCTCCTCATCTTCGTCGTCCTGGCCTTCGGGCTGTCGTGGGCGGCGGCGCTGCCCCTCTGGTTCGCCGGCGGGATCGGCTCGCCACTGCTGCGGCCGCTGGCCACGCTGATGATGTTCACCCCGTCGGTGGGGGTGCTCGGCGTCTGGGCGGTCACGCGCACGCCGTTCCGCGAATGGGCCAGGCAGACCGGGCTCACGCTGGGCGAGCGCAAGGGGCGCACCGGCGTTCTCATCCTGACGGCCTGGCTCGGGGTGCCGCTGCTGCTGCTCCTGGCGGCGGTCCTCAGCGCCGCCCTCGGGCTGTTCTCGCTGGACCTCGACCAGTTCAGCCTGTTCAGGGCGGCGCTGCGGGCCCAGGGCGTGGGCGTGCCCGAGAGCCTCACCACGGCGGTCGTGCTGCAGCTCGTGGTCGCTGTGGTCGCCGGGCCCGTGCTGAACGCGATCCCCGCGCTCGGGGAGGAGTGGGGCTGGCGGGGCTGGCTGCTGCCCCGGCTCGTCTCCACCAACGGCATGCTCCTCGGGCTGGTCTACACCGGCGTCATCTGGGGCCTCTGGCACGCCCCCCTCACCCTCCTGGGCTACAACTACGCGCGGCTCAGCTCCTGGGCGGCGCTGTTCTTCGTGGGGTTCTGCGTCCTGTTCGGGGTGCTGATCGGGTGGCTGCGGCTGCGCACGGGCAGCGTGTGGCCGGCCGTCGTGGCCCACGGCTCGCTGAACGCCGTCGCCCAGTCCGTCCTGCTGCTCGGCGACGCCGCCGCGCCGCCCAACGAGGTCCTGGTCGGCCTGACCGGCCTGGTGGGCTGGGCCCTCATGGCGGTCGTCGGCGCGGCCCTGCTCCGCTTCTATCCGGTACGCGTGCCGCAGCCGGTCTCCTCACCCTCCTGATCTCTGGCCTGATCTCTGGCCTGATCTCGGGGGCGCTCAGCCGAGGATCGCGCACACCGCCAACGTGGTGGCCGTGGCCGTCTCGACCAGCGCCCCCAGCACGTCACCGGTGATCCCGCCGAGGCGCCGCCGCGCGTGCCCGAGCAGCAGCAGGGCGGCGCCGAGCCCGGCGACCAGGCCGAGCGGCAACACGGGCTCCCCGGCGAGGCCCAGGCAGACGGCGGCGGTGCCGAGGAGGGCGGCCAGGGTGACGAGCAAAGAGGCGGGGCGGCGTACCGTGCCCGCGACCATCGCGCCGAGCCCGTCGGGTCTGGCGGCCGGGACACCCTCCCGGCAGGCCCAGGTCAGCGCCAGCCGCCCGGCCACGCAGGCCGTCACCAGCGCCGCGTACCCGGCTCCGGCCGCGGCGGCGACCTGGACGATCAGCGTCAGCACCAGCGTCATCACGCCGAACGGCCCAATGTCCGACTTTTTCATGATGT
The DNA here is from genome assembly GCF_040680035.1 of Nonomuraea sp. NPDC052116. Taxonomy (NCBI): domain Bacteria; kingdom Bacillati; phylum Actinomycetota; class Actinomycetes; order Streptosporangiales; family Streptosporangiaceae; genus Nonomuraea; species Nonomuraea sp. NPDC052116. The sequence continues at coordinate 213,641 of NZ_JBFAWA010000023.1, forward strand.
CGAGCGCCTGAGCGGCCGGCTTGCCGCTGCCCAGCCCGTCCGCCAGGTCGGCGAGCCCGTCCAGGTGCAGCCCCCGGCTCAGCACGGCCAGCAGCCCGACCGCCAGCGCCGCCCCCAGCAGCGGCGGCCCGGGCAGGAACAACGGCAGCCCGGCGACCAGCCCGAGCGCGAGCCCGACCAGCGGGGCCAGCGTCATCGCCCGCCCCGCGACCTCCCGATCCACCCGCTCGACCCGTACCGGGAAGACGCTGAGAGTGCCGATCGCCAATGACAGGCCATGCGGAAGGCGCATATCGGACGATCGTAGGCCCACTAGTGTGGCGGGATGCACGTGGTTGAACTCGAAGGCGTAGGTGTCCGAGTTGTCGGCAAGGCGCTGCTGGACGGCGTCGATTGGCAGGTGGACTACGGCGATCACTGGGTGATCCTCGGCCCCAACGGCGCGGGCAAGACGACGCTGCTCTCCCTGGCGGGCGCCGTCCGGCATCCCAGCGAGGGCGCGGTCAAGGTGCTCGGCCACAAGCTCGGCCGGGTGGACGTGCGGGAGCTGCGCCGCCACATCGGCCTGGTCGCGGCCAGCCAGCGGCTGATCGACGAGGAGCTGATGGAGGAGGAGGGCGCGACCGCACACACCGTGGTGCTCACCGGGCACACGGGGACGAGCGTTCCTCTGTGGGACAGGTACGGCGAAGGCGAGCGCGACCGGGCCCACCGGCTGCTGGCCGACCTGGGGTGCAAGGACCTGGCGGACCGGCCGTTCCGCGTGTGCTCGCAGGGGGAGCGGGCCAGGATCAGGGTGGCCAGGGCGCTCATGGCGGACCCGGCGGTGCTGTTGCTCGACGAGCCGTTCGCGGGGCTCGACCTGCCGGCCAGGGAGGACCTCATCACCGCCGTCGAGGACCTGGCCACGACCCGGCCCGTCCTGACCACCGTGACGGTGACGCACCACCTGGAGGAGGTGCCGGCGACGACCTCCCACGCGATGCTCATGCGCGACGCCCGGGTGCTGGCCGCGGGGCCGGTGGAGGAGGTGCTCACCCCGGACAACCTCTCGGAGTGCTTCGGCCGCCCCCTCCACGTGGACCGGCTCGACGGCCGCTGGTACGCCCGCGCCGTCCGCCCGTAGCGGTCACAGCTCCAGCAGGCGCCCCGCCACCACCAGGGCCACGTACTCGGACTCGGCGGCGAGGCGTTCGTTGAGACGGCCGAGCGCGTCCCGGAAGGCCCGCCCGCTGGGCGTGGCGGGCACCACACCCATCCCCACCTCGTCGGAGACCGCCACGAGGCGCGCGGGCGTCTGCCGCCAGGCGGCCACGAGCTCGTCGCAGCGTTCGCGGACGGGCGCGCGGTCGCCCTCCCAGGCCCCGTGCTCGTCGAACACCGCCGTCAGCCACGTCCCGAGCCCGTCGATCAGCAGCGGCGCGGTGGCCCGCCCGATGGCCGAGACGAGGTCCGCGGTCTCGACGGTGGCCCAGTGCGCGGGCCGCCGCTCCCGGTGCGCCCGCACGCGGGCCGCCCACTCGCCGTCCCCCGCGCCGCTCGGGCCGGTGGCCACATAGGTGACGTACGGCTCGGCGGCCAGCCGCAGCTCGGCCTCGGCCGACTTCCCCGACCGCGACCCGCCCAGCAGCAGCGTCCGCCACGGCGCCGTCACGCCACCGTCGCCGGGTCGCATCCCGATGGCCGTCCCGGGGAGCGCCCGGCCGGTCTCCAGCACCGTCCCGTCGGGAACGGCCGACGCGCCCCACAGCCGCAGGCGCCCGGCCAGCTCCTCCTCCGAGCGGACCCGGTGGTCCAGCCCGACGGCCACCACCGCGGTCCGGTCGTCCGCCAGCCCCGCCCGCCGCAGCTCCCCGAGCCGCTCGGGCCGGTCGAGCAGGTCGATCAGCACCACGTCGTACCTGGCGGGCCCGTCCACCGGCACCGGCCGGCCCCGTGGGAGGCAGAGCAGCCGGGAGCCGTCGGGGCCGGCCAGCCCCAGCCCGCCCGCGCAGGCCCGGTAGCCGCTCGGCGGATCGTCGAAGGGGAAGCGGGCCACGCCGTCCACGACCAGCTCGAACGGGCGTCGGCGGCCGGACGGGAGCCCGGCGCAGGAGGCGCACCGGCAGCCGGGTTCCGGCCATCCCGCGCCGCCCGCCGTACCGGAGACAAGGATTTTCACCGCGCCGAGCGTAGCGTCCTGGGCCGGCCGGGCGGATGGAACGTTCCAGGTCAGACGCGGGTCCTGGAGCGGCGGCGGGTGGCCGCCACGGCGCCGCCCGCCAGCAGGGCGACCGCGCCCGCGCCGGCCGCGACCAGCGTGATCGGCAGGCCGCTCCCGGACGGCGCGGCGGACGCGGCGGCGGCCGCCAGCTCGGTGCCGCCCCTCTCCCTGAACGGATAGTCCGCGACCGCCACGACGGCCCCCCGGGCGTTCACCCGGACCTTGGCGGTGGAGGCGAGCAGCTGGGCGGCGGTGGCGTCCTCGGCGCCCGCGACGCACTTCGGCGCGCTCTGGCCGGGCGTCCGCTCGCCGGGATAGGCGTCGGCCTCCCCGTCGCCGAAGTCCACCGCGACCACCACGCGCTTGTGCCCGGACCCGGCCGCGTCCCGGCCGCACACCGCCTCGAACGACGGCAGGTCCCCGCCGGGCGACTCGCCCCTGGCCCCGTCCGGGGCCACGGAGAAGCGCCATCCGATGACGGAGCCGTCCGGCGGGGCGACGTCGGCCGTCACGGCCAGCCAGGCCGTCCCGTCGCTCTGCCACGCGCTCCACGTCCGCGGGACCCCGGGGTCGGCGAGAGCGGAGGAGGGGAGCGAGAGGAAGGCGGCCGCCCCGAGAGCGACCCCGGCCGCAACACGATACGCGCGCAGCATCGATTGACCTCCAAGCTCGGGAGTAGGGTTCCAGTGCCTGCGGAGGGTGCGCCGGCGAACCCGCGGAAAAGGAGCGTATGGCATGACATGGCGGTGGCGTTATGAAAATGCAAATGGTGGTGAGGTAACGGATCGCCCTTTGCCGCGAGAAGTTTTTCCGAGTCAGGCGGACGCGGAGTCCTGGCTTGGCGAGAACTGGCGTGACCTGCTCGAATCGGGAGTTGAGCAGGTGGCCTTGCTCGAAGAGGACCGCGTGGAGTACACGGGTTTGTCATTGCGCCAGGAGTGATCTGCGGTAAATGAAAAGCCCCTTGAGCGCCATTGTGGCTCAAGGGGCTGTTTCTCGGGTGGGGACGGGTTACGGGCGGGTGCGCGGGCTCTGCGTCTTGGCCGGGTCGCGCTCCACGACCGGGTCCAGAACGTCGTCGATCCGCTTGAGCACGTCGGCGTCCAGTTTCACGCCCGCGGCCTTGACGTTGTCACGCACCTGCTCGGGGCGGCTGGCCCCGACGATGGCGCTGGAGACGTTCGGGTTCTGCAGCACCCACGCGACGGCCAGCTGCGCCATGCTCAGCCCGAGGTCGGCGGCGATCGGCTTGAGCTCCTGGACGCGGGTCAGCACGTCGTCGTTCATGAACCGGGCGATCATGGCGCTGCCGCTGCCGTCGGTGGCCCGGGAGCCCTCCGGCGGCTGCTGCCCGGGCAGGTACTTGCCCGTGAGCACGCCCTGGCCGATGGGGGACCAGACGATCTGGCCGATGCCCTCCTTCTCGCTCAGCGGCACGATCTCGCCCTCGATGATCCGCCACAGCATCGAGTACTGGGGCTGGTTCGAGACGATCCGGTCGAAGCCCATCTCGTCGGCGATCTTCAGCGCCTGGGCGATCTGGTCGGCGCTCCACTCGCTGACGCCGATGTAGAGGACCTTGCCCTGGCGTACGAGGTCGTCGAACGTCTTGAGCGTCTCCTCCAGCGGCGTCTCGTAGTCGAACCGGTGCGCCTGGTACAGGTCGACGTAGTCGGTCTGCAGGCGGCGCAGCGAGCCGTTGATGGACTCGGTGATGTGCTTGCGTGACAGGCCGCGGTCGTTCTGGCCGGGGCCGGTCGGCCAGTAGACCTTGGTGAAGATCTCCAGCGACTCCCTTCGCACGCCCTTCAGCGCGCGGCCGAGCACCTCCTCGGCCTTCGTCGCCGCATAGACGTCCGCGGTGTCGAACGTGGTGATGCCCTCGTCGAGCGCCGCCTGCACGCACTGCTTGGCGGCGTCCTCCTCGACCTGGGAGCCGTGGGTGAGCCAGTTTCCGTAGCTGATCTCGCTGACTTTGAGACCGCTACGACCGAGGTGTCGGAATTCCATAGGTCCGACCTTAATCCCGGTCCATGGGGTGATTGGTTTCGGGATAGGGTGCGCGACGTGCTGAAGCTCGTACGGCTGGCGCTGACGGCGGCCATCCTGACCGCGATCGGGGTACGGCTGCGCCGCCGCGCCCGGATGCCCGTCAAGCCGCCCGCGCCCCCGGCCCCGCAGGCTGTCGCACACACGCGGATGGGCCTGGCGTGGGCCGCCATCGCGGGGGTGGTGGCGCTGGCACTGGGCGCCGCCCTCATCCCCACGGGGCCGCAGACGGTGGCCGAGGTGCGGTGGGCCGTGTACCAGGCTGAGCAGTCGGCCATGACCGTGGCGATGGGCGCCGACGAAAAGAGCCCGGCGCCCACACCGACGCCCGTCACGCCCACGTCGGCGCCCGTCATGCCGACACCGACGCCCGTCGTGCCCACGCCGGCCACCACGGCCTCGGCGCCCCCTCCGGGCATCCCGGCCGCGTGCATGTTGAGCGGTCAGGCGACCGTACGCCCGATCAGCCCCCGCGTACGGGCGGCGGTGAATCGGCAGTGGCGGCGCATCGAGCGGTGGCTGCGGGAGCACGCGCCCCGGACGTACGCCTCGCTGGGCGCCCCCGGCAGGGCCGGCACCGTCGCGCTCGCCGAGGCCCAGACGGGCCTGGAGTTCCCCGACGACCTGAGGGCCTCGCTGCTGCGCCACAACGGCATGTCCGGCCCGCCCGCGGCCCGCTTCAGCTTCGGCGAGGAGCCCGTGCTCGGCGTGCGCGAGATCCGCGACCAGTGGCGGGAGAGTTGCGCCGCGCGGGTCGGCAGGGGCGACCCGATCGGCCGGCTGATCCGCGTCGGCACCCTGATCGAGGTCGACGCGGACAGCGGCCACGTGGTGGCGTCGATGGTGGGGCCGGAACCGATCTGGCCCTCGTATCACGCGATGCTGCGCGACATGGCGGACGCGCTGGAGAAGGGCCGCCCCATGTTCGGGGCGCGGGCCACGGTCAAGGGCGGCCTGCTCCGCTGGTCCAGCACTCTGTGAGCGAGCCGTCCCGGGAAACCGGGGGCGGCTACTTCTTGGGCACCGGCTTGCCGCCCGGCAGCACCGCGGGCGGCGGGAAGCGCAGCTTGCGGATCTGCAGCGCCCGCATCGCCGCGTAGAAGCCCACGCCCCGGGTGCTCTCCTGGGGCAGCTTCTCCGCCACCAGGCGCTTCACCTTCCACGCCACGTAGACGGAGGTGAACAGCACGCCGATCATCATGATCGGCCAGCCGATGGTGACCGTGTATCCCAGCACCGCGGTGCGGATCGACATGGGCCACGGGATCCACGTCGCCAGCAGGATCAGTAGCGAGAACGGCAGGAAATACTGGCTCGGCAGCCGCCGGGAATCGACCCACTCACGCGCGAACTTGCGCGCTGCGCCCTTGTCACGAGCAGGAAAATACCGCTCGTCACCTGCGAGCATGCCCTGGCGGGCCCGGTCGCGCTCGGCGGCCTGCTTGGTCCGCATCTGCCGATAGGCCTCTTTGCGGTCTTTCGGTGCATGGACCGGCTGGCGCCGTTTGCTCTCCTGATCACGGCGCTTGGGAGTGGGACGACCTTTACCCTGGGGCTTAGGATCGTCATCGGGGACGGGGGTGTCGTCCACGGAGGTTTGGGAACGGCGTCGCAACACGACGTCAACCCTACCTGGACTGCAACTTAGTGACGCCCTCGTGCGTTATGCGTAGGGTAATCCCAAGGCGGCTGCGCTGCATTGGGTGAACACCAGCACGACCTAGAAGGGGACGGCCGACGCGCATGAGCGTGATGAAGAGACTTTCGATGATCTTCAAGTCCAAGGCCAACAAGGCCTTGGACAAGATGGAGGATCCGCGCGAGACCCTTGACTACTCCTATCAGCGGCAGCTCGAGCTGCTGCAGAAGGTGCGCCGGGGTGTGGCCGACGTCGCCACGTCGCGTAAGCGGGTCGAGCTCCAGGTAACCGGCCTCGAGAAGCAGGCCCAGCGCCTTGAGGAGCAGGGCCGCAAGGCGCTGTCCGTCGGGCGCGAGGACCTCGCCCGCGAGGCGCTGCAGCGTCGCTCCAATCTGCAGACGCAGATGGCCGACCTGAAGCTGCAGCACGACAACCTGCAGGCCGAGGAGGAGAAGCTCACCACGGCTTCCCAGCGGCTGCAGGCCAAGGTCGACGCCTTCCGTACGAAGAAGGAGACGATCAAGGCCACCTACACCGCCGCCGAGGCGCAGACCCGGATCAACGAGGCCTTCTCCGGCATCTCCGAGGAGATGGGCGACGTCGGCCTGGCGATCCAGCGCGCCGAGGACAAGACGGCGCAGATGCAGGCCCGCGCCGGCGCGATCGACGAGCTGCTGGCCAGCGGCGCGCTCGACGACTACACCGGCAGCCGCGGCGACGACATCCAGGCCGAGCTCGACCGCATGGGCGGCGGCATGGACGTCGAGCTGGAGCTGGCCAGGATGAAGGCCGAGCTGGGCCAGGGCCCCGCGCCCAAGAGCGCCATCGAGCAGGGCCAGCCGCAGCAGCAGCCCCAGCCTCAGGCGCAGCCGCAGCAGCACGGCGGGACCCAGCAGCTCCGTCAGCCTGGGGAGCCGGCATGATTGTCAGGATCATGGGCGAAGGCCAGGTACAGATCTCCGCCGACGACATCGCGGTGCTCAACGAGCTCGACACCGAGCTCGAGGCGGCCATCGAGGTCGGCGACGAGCCGATCTTCCGTACGAAGCTGCACGCGTTGCTCGACAAGGTGCGCCAGGTGGGCAAGGCGCTTCCCGACGACAGCCTTGAGCCGTCAGAGCTGATCCTTCCCCCCGCGGACGCCTCGATCGAGGAGGTCCGGGAGATGCTGGGCGACCAGGGCCTCATCCCGGGCTGAGCCGTGGGTACGCGGTTCGCGTCCGACCGCGGGCTGACCACCCGCATGGTCGTGACGATGTTCCTGCTCGGGCTGCTCTATGTCGTGTTCATCGGCGTCCTGATCGTCCTGGGCGTCCGGGCGCTGAGCGTGCTGGTGATAGCCGGGGGCCTGCTGTTCGTGCAGTACTTCCTGTCCGACCGCATCGCGCTGTTCGCGATGCACGGGCGGGAGGTCTCGCCACAGGAGGCCCCCGAGCTGCACGGCATGATCGACCGGCTGTGCGCGCTCGCGGACATGCCCAAGCCTCGGGTGGCGATCGCGGATTCCGACGTCCCCAACGCGTTCGCCACCGGCCGCAACCAGAAGAAGGCTGTCGTCTGCGTGACGACCGGCATTCTGCGCCGCCTGGAGCCCCAGGAGCTCGAAGGGGTTCTCTCGCACGAGTTGTCGCACGTCGCCCACCGCGACGTCGCCGTCATGACGATCGCCTCGTTCCTGGGCATCGTGGCGGGGCTCATGACCAGGTTCGCCCTCTACGCGGGGCTGGGGGGCCGCCGCAACGGCAACCAGGGCGGGGTGCCCGTCGGGCTGATCATCCTGCTCGTCTCCGTCATCGTGTACGCGATCAGCTTCCTGCTCACCCGCGCCCTGTCGCGCTACCGCGAGCTGGCGGCCGACCGCGCCGGGGCCCTGCTCACCCAGCGCCCTTCGGCCCTGGCGAGCGCGCTGGTCAAGATCACCGGCGACATGGCCAGGATCCCGACCCAGGACCTGCGCGAGGCGGCGCCGTTCAACGCCTTCTACTTCGCCCCGGCGGCGGCCCCGGGCCAGACGCTGGCGAACCTGTTCTCCACCCACCCGCCGCTCGAACGGCGGCTGGCACAGCTGTCGGACATCTCCCGGCAGCTCGGAAGGGGCTGAGCCTCGGCATGGGCTGGCTGGACGCCCTGCTCGGCCGGTCGAAGCCGGTCAAGCCCAACCTCGACGCGCTGTTCGCGCTGCCGTCGGCGGCCGTGACGCTGCAGGCCGCGACCGGGCTGGTGCCCACGGGCCTCGGCTCGGTGGCCTTCAGGGCCGCGGAGGGCGGGGCCTTCGCCACGCTGGAACGCGACGTCAAGGAGCTGCTCGGCGAGCGCGTCGAGGAGTCGCGCGACTCCTACGGCTACACCTGGCTCCTGGTGCGCCGCGAGCCCGACGCGCTCGGCGACCTGGTCACCGAGCTGCACGCCGTCAACTCGTCGCTGGAGTCGGCCGGGTTCGGGCTGTCGCTGCTGTGCTCGCTGGTGTCGTTCCGGTCCGAAGGCGACGGCCGCCGGCTGGCCGTCGTGTACCTCTACAAACGCGGGACCTTCTACCCGTTCGCCCCGCTCGCCGCCCAGAGGCGGGACAACGCGCTCGAACTGCAGGTCAGGGGCGCTCTCGAAGGCGAGCTGCCGCTGGAGAAGGATCTCGGCCGATGGTTCCCGGTCTGGGGCGCGCCCGGCCTCTGACCGGACACCCTGGGTGATCTAATGATCACGTGGAGCGAAGGTTGTACGTCCTCGCGGCTTCCGCGTTCATCGTGGCGGCCGTGCTGGGCAGTGCGTGGATCACCGGCCAGTTCACCACGCCGGAGGTCGACAGGACCGACGGGTACGTCAGCGAGCTGGCCGCCCGCGACCAGCCGTGGACGCGGCTGTTCCGCACCAGCGACGCGCTGGCGGGGCTGGCCTGCGCGGCCGGGGTGGCGCTCGTGCCGAGGGTGGCGCGCGAGTGGCAGGCCTGGCTGGCGCTGGCGGCGTTCGGGGTGTTCACGTTCGCGGCCGGGCTGTTCCCGCTGGACTGCGCCACGCTGAGCGACCCGTACTGCGGGCGGCGGGTCGTGTCGTCCGTGCACCACGTGCACCAACTGGCCGGGGCGCTGGGCACGGCCGCCCTGCTGGCCGCGATGGTGCTGCTCAGCGCGCGCTGGCGGTCGTGGGTGTCGTGGCTGTTCACGTGGCTGGGGCTGGCGGCCACGCTGCTCACCGCCGCCGCGCTCGCCGACCGGCACGGGGTGGGGCTCGCCCACCGGGCGCAGCTCACGCTGTTCGCGGTCTGGCTGGTGTACGTGGCCGTCCACCTGCTCATCACCGACGACCCGCCCGTCCCGCCGATCACGGCGGAGGCGGTCGATCACGACGGCGGATACGCCGGGCCGCACGTGGTCGAGCAGGGCGCCGGGCCCGTCGTGCTGATCACCGCCGAGCTCGGGGGCGCCTGGTTCCACTGGGGCGCGGTGGCCGGGCTGCTGGCCGGGACCCGTCACGTCATCCGCTTCGACCGCTGCGGTCTCGGCCTCAGCCCGCACGCGACCGCCCCGCCCACCCTGTACACCGAGGTGGCCCGCCTGGCCGCGCTGGCCCCGTCCCATCCCGAGCAGGTGACCGTCGTCGCCCACGGCGTGGCCTGCTGGCACGCGGAGGCGTTCGCCAGGCTGCACCCGCTGCGCGTGGCCAAGCTCGTCCTGGTGGATCCGGCGCCGGTCACGGAGCGCAAGCCGTCCGCGCCGGCCAGGACCGCCGGCCAGTGGCTGCCCGCCCTGGGCGGCACGTGGGGCGCGACCGCCGTGGCCCGCCTCGCCGGGCCCGCCGCCCACCGGCTGCTCGTCGGCGTGCCCGACCCGTACGGCGTCTACCGCACGGGCAAGGTGCTCGCCGCGGCGGCGGGGGAGTGGCTGGCCCGCCGCGACATGGTCGCCGACCTGCTGCGGGTGCGGGAGGAGACGCAGTTCCCCGGCGTACCGGTCACCGTGATCAGCGCCGGCGGGCGGGACCTGGGCCACGCGCGGCTGGCCGGGGCCCTGTCCGCCACGCTCATACGCCTGCCGGAATGCGGGCACCAGATCCAGCTCGAAAATCCCGGGGCGATCGCGGAGGCCGTCCTGGACGCGCCGGGCATCGGCCGGGCGGGATGACGCCGAGCGTTCTAGGATCGATGCGGGACCCGTTCGAGGGAGTAGGCGTGGACATCACCGTCGTCGGCGAGGGCGCCGTCCTGGCCGCACCCGACATCCTCCGACTGCACGCGGGCGTCGAGGTCCGCCGGGCCTCCGCCGCGGATTCCTTCACCGCCGTCCGGGCCGCCGCCGCCCGGCTGGCCGAGGCCCTGGCCCGGGAGGGCATCGCCGCGCAGGACGTGCGCACGGTGGAGCTGTCGCTGGGCCCCGAGTACGAGGTCTACCCGAAGGTGGCCGCCTACCGGGCGGTCCAGGGGGTGGAGGTGATCGTCCGCGACCTGTCCAGGGCCGACCACGTCATCGACACGGTCGCCGGGGTGGGGGAGGAGGCCCGGCTGAACGGCCTGGCGTTCGAGGTGTCGGACCCGTCGGGCGTCCTGAGGGAGGCGCGTACCCGGGCCTTCCGCGACGCCGCCGCCAAGGCCGCCCACTACGCCGAGCTGGCCGGGCGCCCGCTGGGCCGGGTGGTCTCGGTGAGTGAGGACGTCAGGGGCGGCGGCCCCCAGCCCGTCGCCATGGCCGCGGTGGCCGAGACCAGCGCCTCCATCAGTCCCGGCCGCCAGTCCCTCACGGTGACCGTCCGGCTCGGCTACGACTTCGCGTGACCGGGGTGCCTGGGGTCGGCGCCGTGGATGCTTCCTCAATGACGGGGTGACGTGGGCTCTTGAACGATAGCGCGCCGCCGTACCGGGAGCCTGCCCTGGGTGACGGCG